>NZ_JBJODA010000013.1:0-142649 GCF_045899875.1 Clostridioides sp. GD02377 | reverse complement strand
TTAAAAGAAGGACTAAGACTAATAACAGTTTAAAATAAATAACTTATGTAAGAACCGTAGGAACTACGGGGATAGCCTGTGGAGAATTGATAAGACATATTTCAGTATGCAAGATTCTATGAAACAGGAACCCTGTGACTTTAGTCATGGGAGGTTCAGAGAGAATTAAGTTTGCCTTGTTTTATAGATAATGCAAAAGAAATAGTGGAGAATATAAAAATATTTAGTATAGAAGATTTCAAAAACAAAATGAAAATCAATGAGAAACTAGCTACATTAAATAAAAATAGATTTGAGAGTATTAAGTTTGATAGACTTGGGAGTCCTGCAATCTTAACTTATGATGGAATGCAATATAAAAACATAGAAGCACATAGTTTTACAAAGGAAGATGAAGACTTTGCAGATGGTTGTATTCGAATCATAAGTGGATTGTATGGAGTTATAAAACCATATGACAGCATATATGAATATAGATTAGAAATGCAGACAAAATTACAGATACAAGAATTTAAGAATTTATATGAATATTGGGGAAATAGCATATATAAAGAACTAATTAAAGAAAAAAAGGCTATCGTCAATCTGACATCAAATGAATACAGTAAATCCATAGAAAAATTTATTAAAGATAGTGATACATATATTACATGTACTTTTAAAGTAAGCAAAAATGGTAAATTGAAAGTTGAATCTACACAAGCAAAGAAAGCTAGAGGAATGATGGTAAAATATATTGTAAAAAATAGAGTAAGAGATATTGAGGAACTAAAGAAGTTTAATTTAGGTGGATATAAGTATCAAGAAAAGCTATCTGATAGTGGTGAATATGTATTTGTAAAAGAGTGGATAGTTTTAAATATTAAATAGTATTGTTAAATTTAGGTAAAATATGCTTATTGTGTATTGAATTGAGCTTAATTTTAAAATATAATTATTCTTAAATCAAAAAAAGAAAGGAGTGATCTTCCAAAATGGAAAATCACAAACAGATGCCTTGGCATTCAAGAGCAACACATGAAATTTTAGAAAGTCTAGATTCATCAGAAGAGGGGCTCACCGATACCGAGGCGGAAAAACGGATTAAAGAGAATGGTTTAAATGAACTGAGAAAAAAACCACCTAGAACAACTTTACAAATGCTTTGGAGTCAAATTACAGATGCTATGGTTTTAATCTTAATAGGAGCAGCCATATTATCTTTGATATTTGGAGAATTTACAGAAGCTTTTGTAATACTAATAATTGTAACAGTAAATGCAGTTATTGGAATCGTTCAAGAGAAAAAAGCAGAATCATCACTAGAAGCACTAAAAAATATGAATTCACCTATAGCTCGTGTTATGCGTGAGGGTGAAGAAAGTGTTATTCCAGCAAGTAATCTTGTAGTAGGAGATATTGTTTTTTTAGAAGATGGGGCGATGGTTCCAGCAGACCTTCGTTTAATAGAGACATCAAGTTTAAAAATTCAAGAAGCTTCATTAACAGGAGAATCTGTTCCATCAGAAAAAGACTCAGATACAATCTTATCTGAAGAATGTGTATTAGGAGACCGTAGCAATATGGCTTATACATCCTCAATCGTCACATATGGTAGAGGTGTAGGTGTTGTAGTTGCAACTGGTATGGATACAGAAGTGGGTAACATAGCGCATCTTTTAGATTCACAAGATGATTTTGATACTCCTATAAAACGTAAACTTAATACTGTTGGAAAGACATTAAGTGTAATAGGTATTATTGTATGCGTTGTTATATTTGCAATAGGTGCATTTTATCAGAGACCTCTCTTGCCAATGTTTATGATTGCAATTTCCCTTGCCATATCAATTATTCCAGAGGGATTACCTGCAACAGCTACTATTGTAATGGCTTTAGGCGTACAACGTATGGCTAAAAGAAATGCTTTAATTAGAAAATTACCTGCTGTTGAAACACTAGGAGGAGCTACAGTAATATGTTGTGATAAAACTGGTACATTAACTTTAAATAAGATGACTGTTACACATATTGCTGTAAATGGAGATTTTGAATCTGGGAAAGTTACATCAATAGATACTGCATCTGAAAAACATCCACTAGTATATAAAGAGATTGTTTATGCTGGTGCACTTTGTAATGATGCATGTATTAATCCAGATAAAACAGATGAAATATTAGGTGACCCAACAGAGGGTGCATTAATTTTTATGGCTAACAAATTTGGAATAGATCAAGAAGCTCTTGAAGAAGAATATCCACGTGTATTTGAACAGCCTTTTGATTCTGATAGAAAATGTATGACAACTGTTCATAATATAGATGGAAAGATTACTGCTTATACTAAAGGTGCAGTAGATGAAATTCTTGACTTATGTACTAAAATATTAACATCAAAAGGCGAA
This sequence comes from Clostridioides sp. GD02377, assembly GCF_045899875.1. Lineage (NCBI taxonomy): Bacteria > Bacillati > Bacillota > Clostridia > Peptostreptococcales > Peptostreptococcaceae > Clostridioides > Clostridioides sp. GD02377. The sequence continues at coordinate 140,265 of NZ_JBJODA010000013.1, read as the reverse complement.
AGAAATATTACCGAATTGGATAAAAAGAATATACACGAATTATGTCTTACTATGTCTAAAGATGCATTGCGTGTACTTGGTTTTGCGAAGCGTGAGATTTCATCTATACCAAAAGAAGATAATGGAAATATAGAATATGATTTGACATTTATAGGTATGGTTGGTATGATTGACCCTCCAAGAACTGAGGTAATTGATGCAGTAAATACTTGTAAAGAAGCAGGTATAAGAACTATAATGATAACTGGTGACCATAAAGTTACTGCCACAACAATAGCTCATGAATTAGGAATATGGAATGAAGGAAATACTGTTATATCTGGTGATGAACTTGATAATTTAAGTGATGATGAGCTAGATGAGGCTGTTAAAAATGCTACAGTATTTGCACGTGTGTCCCCTTTTGATAAACTTAGAATTATACAATCTCTAAAAAGAATTGGAGAAGTGCCAGCAATGACTGGAGATGGAGTAAACGATTCTCCTGCCTTAAAATCTGCTGATATCGGTATAGCTATGGGTATAAGTGGTACAGACGTTGCAAAAGATTCTTCTGATATGATTTTAATGGATGATAGCTTTACAACAATTGCTTATGCAATAAAAGAAGGTAGACGTGTATATAGAAATATACAGAAAGTTATACAATTCTTACTTGTTGGTAATATAGCAGAGATACTTACATTGTTTGTTGCAATATTATTAAATTGGGACACTCCACTTCTTGCAGTTCATATTTTGTGGGTAAACCTTGCAACTGCTACACTTCCAGCCCTTGCGCTTGGAGTTGACCCACCAAGTAGAAATATAATGAAGCATCAGCCAGTGAAATCAACAACCTTATTTGAAAAAAATCTTATACAAAGAGTAGTTACTCAAGGTATATTTGTGGCAATAATGACTATTTTAGCATATAAAATTGGTCTTAATATAGAAAATCATGCTGTAGGTCAGACAATGGCATTTTGTGTATTAGCATTTTCACAAATGTTAAGAGCATTTAGTCAGCGTTCAAATACAGATTCCATGTTTAATAAAAATAATGGTAAGAATCCATTTCTTTTAATTTCATTTTTAACTTCTGCATTATTAATAGCAGTAATACTATTTGTACCTGTCTTTAGAAATGCATTCAGTTTAACTATTTTAAATGGTTCAGAATGGCTCATAACAATCATTCTAGCCACAATGTCTGTAGTTCAAGTAGAAGTTGGAAAAGTTATTAAAAGAAAAATTTTAAAAAAATAGTTGACAAAATTAGGAAAAATATATAAGATATAAAACATAGAAAAATTAAATAAATCTTATCCAGAGAGGTGGAGGGACTGGCCCTATGAAACCCGGCAACCAGTATATTTATATACATTGGTGCTAAATCCTGCGGCGAAAGCTGAGAGATGAGTATAATTAAGCTTATACAGAGCCTGAGTTATATACTCAGGCTTTATTTATTTTAAATCTCATCTGGTAAATAGTTTAATTTTTTTACTAAAATCTAAGGGGGATACAAAAATGTATAACAAAGAAACAATATGTGTACAAGGAAATTATAAACCAGGAAATGGAGAACCAAGAGTCTTACCTTTATATCAAAGTACAACTTTTAAATATAGTAGTATAGACCAACTTGCTGACCTATTTGATTTGAAAGTTGATGGACATATGTATTCAAGAATAAGTAATCCAACTGTTCAAGCCTTTGAAGAAAAAATAAGTTTGTTAGAAGGGGGAGTATCTTCTGTGGCTGTATCATCAGGTCAATCTGCAAATATGTTAGCTGTTTTAAATGTATGTAAATCAGGAGATAGTATACTTTGTTCCTCAAAAGTATATGGAGGGACATTCAATTTATTGGGACCTAGTCTTAAAAAATTTGGAATAGATTTAATATCATTTGATTTAGATTCAAGTGAAGATGAAATAGTAAAACTTGCAAATGAAAATACTAAAGTTGTGTTTGCAGAAACACTTGCGAATCCAACTCTTGAAGTTATAGATTTTGAAAAAATAGCAAATGTGGCTAAGAGAGTTAATGTTCCATTTATAGTTGATAATTCACTAGCATCTCCAGTGCTTTGCAATCCTCTAAAATATGGGGCAAACATAGTTACTCATTCTACTACAAAGTATTTAGATGGGCATGCTTCAAGTGTTGGGGGGATTATAGTAGATGGTGGAAACTTCAATTGGGATAATGGAAAGTTTCCAGAGTTAGTTGAACCAGACCCAACATATCATGGAATAAGTTATACTCAAAAATTTGGAAATGCTGCATATGCAACTAAGGCACGAGTTCAACTACTTAGAGATTATGGAAATTGTTTAAGCCCATTTAATGCATATCTTACTAATTTAAATGTTGAAACACTTCACCTTAGAATGGAGAGACACAGTGAAAATGCACTTAAAATAGCTAAGTTTTTAGAAAAACATGAAAATGTAGATTGGATTAACTATCCAGGACTTGAAGATAATAAGTATTATGAGAATGCCAAAAAGTATCTATCAAAAGGATGTAGTGGAGTTTTATCATTTGGAGTAAGAGGTGGATTAGAAAATGCCAAAAAATTTGTGGAAAAATTACAGATAGCATCTTTAGTTACACATGTTTCAGATGTAAGAACATGTGTTATACATCCAGCTTCAACTACTCATAGACAGTTAACAGAAGAACAATTAATTGCATCTGGAGTATTACCTTCACTAATAAGATTGTCCGTTGGAATAGAAAATGTAGAGGATTTAATAGCTGATTTAAATCAAGCTTTAAATTTCTAATAGTCTAAGAGAAAGAGAAGTGAAAAGATATGGCTTTAATACTACCAAAAGGATTACCTGTTATTAATAAATTATTGGATGAAGGAATAGATGTAATTTACAAAGAAGATTTTAATAAAGAATTAAAATATGAAGAGAATATAGATACAAAGATAGCTATATTGAATCTAATGCCTATAAAGATGGATACAGAATTAGATTTACTTAGAAGAATAGATAAAACAGGATTTAATGTATCTGTGGAATTTATTAAAATCTCAACAAGAGAAAGTAAGAGAGTATGCAATGAGTATGTTAAGGATTTTTATAAAACATTTGATGAAGCCAAAGAAGAACACTTTGATGGTTTTATAATAACAGGAGCTCCAGTTGAACAAATGGAGTTTGAAGAAGTTGATTATTGGGATGAACTAGAAGAAATTATGGATTATTCTAAAAGAAAAACTAAATCTACATTATATATATGTTGGGCAGCTCAAGCAAGTCTTTACAAATACTACAATGTAAAAAAACTTCCATTAAGTCAAAAATGTTTTGGGGTATTTAAGCATAAAGTAGATAAAAATAGTAAAATAGTAGATGGATTTGAAAAAGAATTTTTTGCTCCACATTCAAGACACACTACTATAAATACTGAAGCTCTAAGAAATAATAAAGAATTGAGTATTGTAAGCCATTCTAAAGAAGCTGGTCCTTATATAATTACAAACTCAAGAGATGTATTTGTAATGGGGCATGGTGAATATGATAAGTACACTCTTGATAAGGAATATAAGAGGGATATAGACAAGGGAGATGAGATATCAATACCTCAAAACTATTATATGAATAATGACCCTTCACAAGAGCCAACTGTCAAATGGAAAAAACATTCTGAGTTATTGTTTAGAAATTGGATAAAAAACTATCTACTACAATAAATTTGAGATGCCATATAAAAATAATTAAATAAGATATAGAAAATGATAGGTATAGAGATAGTCTTAATGATTCTTTATACCTTATTATTTTTTAAAAAATTTGACATTATAATAGTAGTTTTATATAATAAAACTAAACCGACTGACGGTCTATTGAAAGGAGAAAACATATGAGAATTGTAAAAGACCCTGAAGAACGTAAAGCTGAAATATTAGATACAGCTGAAATGCTTTTTTGTACTAAAGGTTATTCGAAAACTACTATAAATGATATTTTAAATGAAATTGGAATTGCAAAGGGTACTTTTTATTACTACTTTAAATCCAAAGAAGAAGTAATGGATGCAATTATAACTAGAATTATAGATAATGATATAAATATGGCAAAAAAAATTGCTTTAAATCCAGAAATTCCAGTGCTTGAAAAATTCTTTCAGATATTGATGTCTCAAAGACCTAGTGTTGGAAATAATAAAGAAAAAGTAATTGAACAATTCTATTTACCAAACAATGCAGAAATGCATCAAAAGACAATAGTTAAAACTATTTTAAACTTTACACCAATCTTAGCAGAGGTAGTAGAACAAGGAGTAAGAGAAGGAGTATTCAATACAAAGTATCCAAAAGAAACAATAGAGTTTTTGATTGCTTCTTCTGAGTGTATATTTGATGAATCAATGTTCAATTGGAATAAAGATGAAATGTTACAAAAAACAGAGGCTTTTGTTTATATTATGGAAACAACCTTAGGTGCAGATAAAGGTAGTTTTGATTTTGTACATGATATGATAATAAAGAATTAAGTTTTTGCACTATTTATTATTATATTTTGATTTTTAGTCATACTATATTTGAGATAATTAGTTGTAATGGGATTAAAAAGTGGGAAATCGGTGTAAAATATATACATCGATTTTTCATTAAATTTCATTAAAAATATATTATATAAAATTAGATATCAATAAGAAATGATATTTATAACTGAAGTTACAATATTGTAATTGACAATAAATACTTAATACTATAATATTTAATACATTAAATATTATAGTATTAAGTATTTATTAGTGAGATACGCTTAAGTCTAAGGTTAATATTCAGTAAAATAAAGCATTTTTGTAGGGAGAGTTTGTATGGATGAGATAAGTTTTAAGAAAGAGTTATTGGAATTGACTAGAGATATAAATATTAAATTTGCAACTTTATTGAGCCAATTTTATCAACCACTTGGTATTACAGCAGTGCAAGCCTTGATTCTGTCAGAACTATGTGAACATGGAGAGAAAAAAATAAGTGATTTAGGAAAAAATTTAAATATGACAAACAGTAATGTATCAGTAATATGTCAGAGACTTGAAAAGAATGGTTTTTTAAATCGTATAAGAGATATGGAAGACCAAAGAATTGTAAAAGTAAGGCTTACAAATAAATCACTAGATATACAGGAGAGTATTTCAAGCAGTATCTTTGATGATTATTTTGAAAATATGACTAGTGAAAAATTGCAAGATATGGAAGATATAATAGAAGGTTTAGAGAAGTTAAATAAGCTTTTAACTTACATTGATTGCAAATAACATAAAAAATAATTTAAAGGAGAATAAAATTATGGATGAACATAAACCACAGAAAAGGTCTGGTCTCTATTATTATACAATAATAATAATAGTAGTAATGTTTTTAAATGCTTTAATATTTCCAAGTCTAATGGATAAAAAAATGGTTGAGATTGACTATGGGAAGTTTCTTACAATGTTGGATACAGGAAAAGTAAAATCTGTTGAGATAGAAAATAATAGAATAGCAATAAGTCCATCTAGTAGTAAGGATAAGAATATATACATAACTGGTAGAATGGATGACCCAGAATTGGTAGATAGATTGAAAAATGCGAAAGTAGAGTTTAATAAGGTTATTCCTAAGGAAAACTCACCACTTTTAAGTATTTTACTTACATGGATAATACCTATAGGTATTCTTATGCTATTTGGTAATTTAATGATGAAATCAATGCAAAAGCGAATGGGTGGCAACAGTATGCAGTTTGGAAAGAGCAATGCTAAAATGTATGTATCTGCTCAAAGTGGAAAAAGATTTAATGATGTTGCTGGTCAAGATGAGGCAAAAGAAGCTTTAAGTGAGATAGTAGATTTCTTACACAATCCAGAAAAATACAAGAAGATAGGAGCACAAATGCCTAAAGGTGCGCTTTTAGTAGGGCCTCCAGGTACAGGAAAAACACTTCTTGCAAAAGCTGTAGCAGGAGAAGCAAATGTTCCATTTTTCTCAATATCTGGTTCTGAATTTGTTGAGATGTTTGTAGGAATGGGAGCATCTAGAATTCGTGATTTATTTAAACAAGCAAAAGAAAAAGCTCCATGTATAGTCTTTATAGATGAGATTGATACTATTGGGAAAAAGCGTGATAATGGAAGTGGATTAGGTGGAAATGATGAACGTGAACAAACTTTGAATCAGTTGTTAAGTGAGATGGATGGTTTTGATGGTGGAATAGGTGTAGTAATACTTGCTGCTACAAATAGACCTGATAGTCTTGATAAAGCATTACTTCGTCCAGGAAGATTTGATAGACGTATACCAGTTGAACTTCCAGACCTTGGAGGACGTGAAGCTATATTAAAGGTGCATGCTCAAAATGTAAATGTAAGCTCAGATATAGATTATAATGCAGTTGCGAGGTCTACATCAGGTGCTTCAGGCGCAGAACTTGCAAATATTGTTAATGAAGCAGCACTTTTAGCTGTTAAATCGGGCAGAGATATAGTAGAACAACAGGATTTTGATGAATCTGTCGAAACTGTAATTGCTGGATATCAACGTAAAGGAGCTGTAATTTCAGATAAGGAAAAGAAAATTATAGCTTATCATGAAATAGGTCATGCACTTGTTGCTGCTATGCAAAAACATTCTGCTCCTGTCCATAAGATTACTATAATACCTAGAACTTCAGGTGCATTGGGTTATACTATGCAAGTTGCAGAAGATGAGAGTGTACTTATGTCTAAAGAAGAAGCAATTGATAAAATAACTACATTTACAGGAGGTCGTGCTGCTGAAGAGGTTATTTTTAATACTTGTACATCAGGAGCCTCAAATGATATAGAGCAAGCTACAAAAATTGCAAGAGCTATGGTTACTCGTCTTGGTATGAGTGAAGAGTTTGATATGGTTGCTCTAGAGACAATAAGTAATCAATATCTAGGAGGAGATACTTCTCTTGCTTGTTCTTCAGACACTGCTGCCAAAATTGATGAAGAAGTATTTAGAATAATAAAAACTTGCCATAAAAATGCAACTGAAATTTTAGAAAACAATATTGAAAAACTTCATGAACTTGCTGAATATTTATTAGAAAAAGAAACTATTACAGGTGATGAGTTTATGGAAATACTTAATTTACAATAAAATAATTATTTAATGATTTAGGATAAAATCCTTTTAGATTTACTAAAAAGTGGTATAGCATTTATAAATGTTATACCACTTTTTAATATGGAAAAATCTTATTTAATATAACTAGTTTTTATTTTATATTGTATAAGTTTTGAGTAAGCTATCTTAATTTAGCAATATCTGTATTTGATAATTCCATTGTAAAATTCCAGTTACAGATATGATGTGTACAATTACATTTGGGCATATATTAGATTCTGTTTTTAATTTATGTAATAATTCTCTTAAAACTATATCTTTATTTTCTTCTGTACAGTTTGCACATAGGTAATCACCTTCTGGCAATATAGTTAATTCTTCTACAGAGGGATACTTTAAACAAATTGCAAACAGTCTAGATTTTTCTGGAGTTGTAATCATACCAGCCATATCTTCAAATAAAAATTGCGATTCTAATGATGTATCAAGTTGATTATAGAAATGTTCATGATAGTTCCATAAGTTTTTTAATGATGCATGTTCCATATTATTGGAAATAAGAATAACTCTTTTGGGAATATGCATTACAAAAAAATTATCTTTTTTAGTATCAATATTATTTAATTTGTTTTCATAATCTGTGTAAGCACGTTTAATTTTTTCTTTTGCATATTGGAGATAAGCTATTTTCTTATTTGCATTTTCTTCAGCTTGTTTCAGAGCTTCAATAACTTTATGTAGGTTATCAAGTTGTAATATGTCTCCAATTTCTGTTAATGTAAAATCCATTGATTTAAGTAATGCTATAGTTTGTAATTTTACAAGTTCTTGTTCAGAATAATATCTATAACCAGATGATTCATCTCTGTAACAAGGTTTTACAATACCAATACGGTCATAGTGACGTAGTGCTTCACTAGTCATACCTACAATTTCTGCAGCTTGTTTAATCGAAAAGTAATTTTTCATTCATTCACCTCTTGACTTTTTTGTAACACAAAAGTTTATAATACATTATATCATCTGTTGACATAAGTCACAATGATATAAAAAAGAAAGATTAGAGAGGATAACAAGTTATGATAGAATTAAAAAAAGTAACGAAGAAATACAAAGAAGCAGTTGTTTTAAGAGATTTTACATGTACAATTCAAGCAGATGGAATATATTGCTTGTTGGGAAGAAATGGTGCAGGAAAAACTACACTTTTAAAATCTATTGCAGGTTATCAGAATATTTCTAGTGGAAGTATTTATGTGAATGGAGGTTTTATTAGTACAGCAACAATGGATACTAGTGTCAGTTATATTGATAACTTTGCAAAACATTTTAATCTTCCTGTAAAAAAACTTATTAAAATTGCAGGAAAATTAAATCCTTCTTTTGACAATCAATTTGCCATTGAGATGATGGAACGCTTTGAATTGGATGGAAGTAAAAAGTTCAATAAACTCTCATTGGGAATGAAAACTATGGTTTCTACTATTATTTGTCTTTCAAGTAATAAACCAGTAATTCTTTTAGATGAACCAGTACTTGGTTTTGATGCAATTATGCGTGCAGAGTTTTACTCTTTATTAACAGAAAGTTTTTCTCAGAAACCAAGAATTATTATTGTTTCTACTCATATAATAGATGAAATTGCAAAAGTTATGCAAAAATTGATTATTATTGATAGAGGAGCATTATGCTTTTTTGATACATTACAAGTTATTAAGGATAAAGCATATAGTGTAAGTGGACCAAAACAAGAGGTAGAAGAAGCTACTAAAGATTTGAATATAATTGGAAATGAACAAGTTGGAGGTTTTTTGACAAGGCACATTTTTGACGTATCTATTAATTCTGAGAGTCTTAATATAGAAGAAATGTCTCTCCAAGATTTCTTTATTTATATGGTTGGAAGAAAGGAGGTAATTTAATATGAATCCAGTTTTAACAATTGTAAAACGTAATTTTTCGAGTAGCTTTATTGGATTTATTATTACAATTTTAGTAGTATTATTATCCAGTACATCTAGTGATGCAAAAATAGCCATAAGCCGTGGAAATTATACTTATCTTTATATATTAATAGTTCCATTTTTTATTGTATATTTTAATTTCAGCAAGCTGATATATTTAAATGCAACTAAAAAATATTACTTTTGGGGAAGTATGATAACATATATTATTACTGCTCTAGCAGTATCTCTCATAAATACTTTCATTCATCTTGTAATAGACCCGATTAATCAAACTCAAACAGTAATAAATTTATTAGAACTATGTGGTTGGTGGCAAAATGGACCATTTCTTGCTTTTTTCCAGCAATTTACCTTCCTATTGTTAGTATCTATATTTTTACATTTATTATTGTCTATGCAAACTTATTGGTATGGATGGATAACTGACATCACTCTTATAGCTATCATATGTATATTTGTTCCTATACAGCATTTGCGTGGCATACTGGTAGAGTTTTTTAAGCTTATTATGTTCAATAGCAATCCATTGCTACATATTGGAATTTGTTCAATAGGTAGTTTACTATTAGCATATCTTTGTTTGATTGTATTGAAGAAGAAAGCTATTTAACAAGGAGATTACAAATGAAAAAAAACTTTAAAAAATTATTTAGTCTTTTAAGTATATTAATTGTATTATCAAGCACTTTAGTGGGGTGTTCTTCTACAGATACTACTTATGAGAAAAAGCAATACTCTATGTTAGATATAGATAATATAGAAGTTGACATAAAAGATAGAAAAATTGAGGTTTTTCCATCTTCAGATAAAAAAATTCATATTTCTTATTATGACAGTGAAAAAGAGTATTATATGATTGATTTATTCGAAAAAAATAGATTGTCAATTAAATATATTACTAATAAGGGTTGGAGTGATTATATAGGTGGAAAGACTTCAATAGAAAACAGAACAATAAAAATGTGGATACCCAATGAATCTTTAGAAAATCTAAACTTAAAAACATCTAATGGAGATATAGAAATATCACAATTATCATTTTTAAGTTCAGTAGATATAAAGGTTAGCAATGGAAATATTGAATTAAAAGAGCTTGATGCAAGAAACTCTATAGAACTTGAAACGAAAAATGGTAATATAGGTGGAACACTAACAGGTTCTTATGATGATTTTTTTATATCAAACTATATAAAAAAGGGAAAAAGTAATTTGCCTAATGATAAACATAATGGTTCAAAGAAACTTACAACTTATACAAATAATGGAGATATTCTTTTGGACTTTATTAACGATTAAAGCCAAACCTATTAAAATAAAACTGCAAATAAAGCAAAACACATACCATTCATTTGTAGTGTTTTGCTTTATTTTTTATGTATAAAATCCGAATCATGTATATGAAACCTCTAAAGTTATTTGCTACTTGTATTTATTAAGTATTTTTATTATTTAGTTAATAGTACATATTTAAATCTTTACATAATCTTAATCATTAAAAATACATTTTAACTACAATTTTATGCCAAAATTGATAATATAATAATAATGAAAGGTGTAAGGAGGTTGTTTAATGGACAGACCAAACCCTGATATACTGTTAGAAAAGATTAAAAATGAAGAAAATAAATTGAATAGAGGTCAATTAAAAATATTTTTTGGCTATGCAGCAGGAGTAGGGAAGACTTATTCTATGTTGGAATCTGCACAAAATTTGAAAAAAGTGGGTGTAGATGTAGTAGTTGGATATATTGAACCACACACAAGACCAGAGACATTAGCTTTACTTGAGGGATTAGAAATTCTTCCTGTAAAGGAGATAGAATATAAATCTATAAAACTAAAAGAATTTGATTTAGATGCTGCTTTGGCAAGAAAGCCAGACGTTATATTGGTAGATGAGTTTGCACATTCTAATGTCACTGGGCTAAGACATACAAAAAGGTGGCAAGATATAGAAGAATTATTGTTAGCAGGTATAAATGTATATACCACTGTAAATGTTCAACACTTAGAAAGTCTAAATGACATTGTTGAAATAATTACAAATGTATCAGTTAAAGAAACTATACCAGATAAGTTTTTAGATACTAATACACAATTGGAACTTATTGATGTTGAACCTGATGTACTTCTTGAAAGATTCAGTGAAGGTAAAATATATAAGAAAGAACAAGCAATTAGAGCAAAAGATAATTTTTTTATAAAAGATAATTTAGTTGCCCTTAGAGAGATTGCCCTTAGAAAGACAGCAGAACGAGTAAATAAAGAAGTACAAATGACTAGATTGTCAAAAGGTGATGTAAGTGTAATACCTACATCAGATACACTGCTTGCATGTATAAGCCCCTCTCCATCCTCTGCAAAAGTCATTAGAACTGCATCTAGAATATCAGACAGTACATTTGCAAAATGGATAGCTTTATATGTTGAAACTCCAAATACAGCAAGATTACCTTTACAAGAGCAAAAACAATTACAAAACAATTTAAAACTTGCCAAGAAATTAGGTGGTGAAATAATTGTTTTACATGGTGAAGATGTAATTGAACAGATACTTAGGATTGCAAAGCTTAGAAATGTAACAAAAATTGTAATAGGTAGAAATCATTCAAATAATAAAAAACTTAATAAGAAATTTAAAAAAGATATAGTTGACAAATTAATAGACGAAGTGGATTATATAGATATACATATAATACCTTATAAATTTGCTTCAGAAGTTAAATATAAACCTAAAAAAGATAAACTATCAATAAAATCAAAATTTAAAATTAGTAAGGTTGATTTTATCAAACTTATGATTGTTACTTTAATGATAAGTATCTTAGCATATGTAGTACAAAGTCTTGGATTTATAAGAGAAAATATACTGCTAATATATATGTTAGGAGTAGTTTTAGTTTCAATGTGGACTAAAGGATATAGCACAGGTATAGTGAGTTCTGTGTTAAATATAATCCTACTAAATTATTTTTTTACAGCACCAATATATACATTATCAATAGCTGATTCAAACTATATAGTTACATTAGTTGTATTTTCGATAGTTGGTATAATAACTAGTACACTTACATCTAAAGTACAACATGAAGCAGAAACAGCTGCTAAAAGAGAAGAAAATACAAAAATGATATACCAAATAATAAAGGGATTTTTGAGGTTATCAAATAAAGATGATATAGTAAATAAGGGGATAGAGCTTTTATCTCTTAGTTTGAGTAGAGATGTAGTTTGTTATTTAAGTGTAGATAAGCATAAAAAATCAAAGTTATATAAAAAAAATGCTTCTAACAAAGATAAAAATGATTTAGATAGTGACGATGAAAAAGCTGTTGCAAGTTGGGTTTTATCCAATTCAACAGTGGCAGGTAGTGATACAGATACACTTCCAGGTTCAAAGGGGTATTATATACCAATAGTAGGTATGAATTTAACTTTAGGGGTTGTTGGGATATCATGTATTGATTCGAAATTAGATGCAGAAGACATAAATTTAATTGAAACAATAATAGCTCAAATGGCAATAGCTCTTGACAGAGAAATTCTATCAGAAGCAAAAGAAAATACCAATCTTGAAATAGAGAGAGAAAGATTAAGAAGTAATCTTCTAAGAGCAGTTTCCCATGACCTTAGAACTCCATTAGCAGGAATATCTGGAGCAGTAAGTACGATTATAAAAAATAAAGGTACTATAGGTCAAGATATAATAGATGAATTACTTAGTGGTGTATATGAAGATACTCAATGGTTAATTAGACTTGTTGAAAATTTACTTAGCATGACTAAAATAGATGAAGGAAAATTAGAAGTTAAAAAACATTCTGAACTTGTTGAAGAGGTTATCTCAGAAGCATTGCAAAAAATTAAAAAAAGAATTGAGAATGCAATTATAGATATTAATATACCAGAACAAATACTATTTGTTCCTATGGATGCAAAATTGGTAGAGCAAGTTTTAATTAATTTGATAGATAACTCTTTAAAATATTCAAAAGAAGATTGTAAGATAAATATAAATGTATATGAAGAAGAAGATTATGTTTGGTTTGAAGTATCTGACAATGGCCCTGGTATATCAAAAGAATTGAAAAAGCATGTTTTTGATAGATTTTTTACAGGAGAAGAAGGTTCTAAGGATTCTAGAAAAGGTGTTGGACTTGGATTATCAATTTGTAAATCAATAATTCAAGCTCATAAAGGTGAAATTATGGTAGAAAATAATAGAGATAAAGGTTCAACTTTTAAATTTAGTTTGCCTAAGGAAAATGAATAATGTCAAATTTTGAAATTTATTTTTGGAGGAAGAAATGAGTAAAAAACTTATATTATTAGTAGAGGATGATAAGACAATAAGAAAATTTATATCTACTGCGCTTTTGACACAAGATTACGATGTCAAGGAAGCTATAACTGGTAAAGATGGAATATCGATTGCTGTTTCATATTCTCCAGATGTCGTTCTTTTGGATTTAGGGTTAGAAGATATGGATGGAATAGAGGTAATAAAAGCTATTAGACAATTTTCAAAGATACCAATAATTGTAGTTTCCGCAAGAGAACAAGATAGAGAAAAGGTAGAAGTATTTGATGCAGGAGCGGATGATTATTTAACAAAACCATTTTCGATAGTAGAATTATTGGCTAGAGTAAGAGTTGCACTTAGACATTCACAGATGGAGTTACAACAAAAAGAAGAAGTTAAATCTACTTTTGAAGTAGATAAATTATTGATTGATTTTGATAAAAGAAGAGTTATAGTTGATGATAATGAAGTCCATTTGACACCTATTGAATATAATATTCTTTCATTACTTGCAAAACATCATGGAAAAGTACTTACTCATAATTTTATAATAAAAGAGATATGGGGTAGTATTATTGGAAATGAAACTAAGTCTTTAAGGGTTTTTATGGCAACATTAAGGAGGAAAATAGAAAAGCAACCTGCTGACCCAAGGTATATAATTACAGAGGTTGGTGTAGGATATAGATTAAATGATGAATAGATGTTATGTATATTAATTATCAGATTGAATATTTAATGTATATTATAATTATATAATTTAGTTAAAAATAAGAATGAAGTGTATATGCTATTGTTAGTTTAGTATATGCATTTTATTTTTTAAGTATCAATAATTTTTTGGTATTAATAATACGAAATATGATTTAAAATAAATACATGGTATAATTTGTGGTAAAGATTTTAATTAAACAATAAAAATATTTAACCCTTGTCTTATAATAAATTTAACATAAATATTAAATAATAATTATTAAAATAGTGTAAAATAATTACAATAATCATTATACAAAATTTTTGAAATGTAAATTGAAGTTTAGGAGTAGATGTATGTATATACTGAATTTAAATACAAGAGAAATTATTGAAGATTTTAGTGAAAAATTTTATACAGCAGAAAATTCTTATCTTATATTAAGTGCTCCAAAAAATTTAAAATTGCTCAAAGAAATCTTGGATATAGATGAGATAACTTTTAATGATTGTCTTAAGTTTGATGAAATAACGAAACTTGATTTATTTGATAATTACGATTTTTTGAGTTTAAATACATTTGAATTAAGAGATGGAGAGGCTGTTATAGAAGAAGTAAATATGTATTTATCAGATAATTTTATATTAGTTGTAGTAAATGAGGAACATTTTTTATTTGAATTTGTAAAAAGTATTATTTTTAAAAATTCTCAACTTGAAAAAAACCCAGTTATAAATCTATTTAAAATAAACTATTTAATTTTTAGAGAGGTTATAAAAAATGGTTTTGAGTCTTTGGAAAAAGTTGAAGAATTAATTCTTCAAATAGAAGATGAGATGATGGATAATATTCATAAAAATCATGTATCTAGAATAAGTGATGTAAGGGGTCTAACGAGGACTATAGTTAAGAATACGAGACCTCTTTTATATATTGGTGACAGAATAGTAAAAGAAAATATAAGGTATTTGAAGTATTCCAATGTAAAAAAATATAATCTTGAAAATTTTCAAGGTATAGATTTTGGAATTGATAAATTATATAATTTTTCATTATCAACACGAGAATTAGCTGATAAATTATTAGATATATACTCTTCTAGAGTAGGTGAAAGAACAAACCATCTAATTACAAAATTAACTTTACTAACAGCTATATCTGCACCACTTACAATTATAACTGGTATATATGGAATGAACTTTAGATACATGCCAGAATTAAATTGGGTATATGGATATCCGGCAACTTTATTCTTTATGCTATGTATAATTTTTGTTGGAATTGTAATATTTAAAATAAAAAAACTATTGTAAATAACAGATGATTTTTAAAGTGTTTTATAAAAATACAGCAATTAAGAAACTAATTTAAGAAAATGAAAAAATATTTTAAATTGAAAATATTTATAGAAAATATTGACAATTATATTTTCTTTGCTATAATTATTAAACAAGAAGAATAATAAATTATAAAAATGGAGGAGAATACTATGAAAGGAATATTAAAAGAACTAACAGCAAAACTTTATAGCTTTTATTACTTTATGTTCTGGGGCTTTTATTTTAGCGCTGGCTATTTCTTTTACAAAAATACATGCAATTCCTTTCTGGTGAGGCCTTGTTTTAATGATTTTGAGCATAAGTAAATTTTATAAAAATTGTTGTTTTGTATATTTATATAAGATTTAATGCTTAATAGATTATTTTAGAGAACTCATTAGTGAGTTCTCTTTTTTATTTTAAATATAAAACTATAATATTGGGAGGTAGTAAAAATGATAGTAGTATTAAAAATGGGAGCAGATAAAAGTGAAGTTAAGAAGTTAATAGAAGCTATTGGAAGAGAAGGAGTAGAAGTTAATCCTATAGATGGGACAGAACTAACTGTTTTAGGTTTAGTTGGAGACACTAGTAAAATAGATGCTAAAAGAATAGAGGCAAATAAAATAGTTGAAAAAGTTATGCATGTAGTAGAGCCTTTTAAAAAGGCTAACAGAAAGTTTCATCCAGAACCTTCTATAATAAATGTTAATGGGATGGAAATTGGTTCAAAAAAAATTGCTATGATAGCTGGACCTTGTTCTGTTGAAACAGAAGAACAAATAGTATCTATCGCTGAAGATGTAAAAAAATCAGGAGCAGGGTTCTTAAGAGGAGGAGCATTCAAACCAAGAACATCACCATACGCTTTCCAGGGATTAAGATACGATGGATTAGATTTATTAAAGAAAGCAAAAGAAAAAACAGGGCTTCCTATAGTTACAGAAATAATGTCAACACAAGATATAGATATATTTGAAGAAAATGTAGATGTAATTCAAGTTGGAGCTAGAAACATGCAAAACTTCGATTTATTAAAAGAATTAGGAAAAACACATAAAACAATACTTTTAAAAAGAGGATTATCTGCTACAATTGAAGAGTGGTTAATGTCAGCTGAGTATATAATGGCTGGAGGAAATGAAAATGTAGTACTTTGTGAAAGAGGTATAAGAACTTTCGAAACATATACTAGAAATACTTTGGATTTAAGTGCAATTTTAGCTGTAAAGAAGCTTAGTCATTTACCAGTAATAGTTGACCCAAGTCATGCAGCAGGAAAATCATGGATGGTAGACTCTCTATCTAAAGCAGCAATTGCAGTTGGAGCAGATGGGCTTATAATAGAAGTTCATAATGACCCAGCCCATGCACTTTGTGATGGCAAACAATCAATTAGACCAAATGAATATGATGAATTAATAAGTGAATTAAAGACTGTCGCATTAGCAGTTGGAAGAGAAATATAATCTATAAAAGGATGGTTAAGTGTGGAAGAAAAATTATTAGTAAATTTAAAAGAAAATAGCTATAACATATTTATTAAAAAAAATATATTAAAAGATATAGGTAAAGAAATAAAAAAAATATATTCTGGAAATAAGATTTTTATTGTAACTGATGAAAATATAGCGAAATTATATTTAAGTGAAGCAAAAAAAAATTTAAATGAATCTGGATTTGAAACTAAAGCTATAATATTAAAAGCTGGTGAAGAAACAAAGTCATTTAATACTCTTCCTAAAATATATGATAGTTTACTCGACTTTACGTTGACTAGAAAAGATTTGATTATTACTTTAGGAGGAGGGGTAATAGGAGATTTAGGTGGATTTGTAGCAGCAACTTTTCTAAGAGGTGTAAATTTCATTCAAATTCCAACATCTTTGTTAGCACAAGTTGATAGTTCTGTGGGTGGAAAAGTTGGAGTTGACCTTGAAAGAGGAAAAAATTTGGTAGGAAGCTTTTATCAACCTAAAGCTGTGTTTATCGACCCAAATGTACTGTTGTCACTTCCTGAAAAATTTTATAGAGATGGAATGGCTGAAGTTATAAAATATGGATGTATAAAAGACAGAATTTTTTTTAATAAGCTTTTAAGTTTAAAAAATAGGGAAGAAGTAATGCAACATATAGAATACATTATACACAAATGTTGCTTTATTAAAAAAACAGTGGTTGAAGCTGATGAAAGAGACTTCGGAGATAGAATGCTTCTAAATTTTGGGCATACATTAGGTCACGCTATTGAGACATATTACAATTTTTCTGGCTATACTCATGGAGAAGCTGTTGGCATAGGGATGTATAAGATAACTTTAGAAAGTGAAAAAAAAGGAATCACAAATGAGGGTACATCAGAGCTTATAAAATCAATTTTAATAAATTATGATTTGCCTTATGAAATTGAATTAAGAGATAATAAGTCTATAATAGATGCAATATCTCTTGATAAAAAGAATCTAGGTGATACATTAAAAATAATACTTTTAAAGAACATTGGAGAGAGTATTATATATAATACTACTTCTAAATTTTTTCAGGAGGTAAAATGATGGGAAGTTTAAAAATATATCCAAGTAGATTGTCTGGAGATGTAAAAATCCCACCATCCAAAAGTATGGCACATAGAGCAGTTATTTGTTCATCTTTAAGTGATGGAAAAAGTAGAATTTCTAATATAGATTTTTCTGATGATATTATAGCTACTATAAGAGCAATGACATCACTTGGAGCTATTATAGAAAAGAAGGAAGATATTTTAGAAATTACGGGTATTTTTTCTAAAGAAGCAGTTTTGAATAAAGAAAATCAATTAAATCAATCTAAATTGACAATAGATTGCAATGAATCAGGTTCTACTTTAAGATTTTTAGTACCTATATCACTAGCATTTGATGGAATAAAAAGATTTGTAGGTAGAGGGAATCTTGGGAAAAGACCACTTGATACTTATTATGAAATTTTTGATAGACAAAATATAGAATATAGCTATAAGGAAAATCAACTGGATTTAGTAATATCAGGAAAACTTAAAGCAGATGAATTTAAAGTAAAAGGAAATATAAGTTCTCAGTTTATAACAGGTTTATTATTTATTTTACCAATATTAGACAATGATTCAAAAATAATAATTACAACTGAGCTAGAATCCAAAGGATACTTAGATTTAACTCTTTCAACTATGAGAGATTTTGGAATAGAGATTGTAAACAATAATTATAAAGAATTTATTATAAAAGGAAATCAAATGTATAAAGCTAGAGATTATAAAGTGGAAGGTGACTATTCTCAAGGTGCATTTTATTTATCAGCAGATGCTATTGGAGGAGAAATTAATATACTAGACCTTAAAGAAGATTCTCTTCAAGGTGATAGTGAAGTTATTGATATTTTATCTAGAATGGGTATGGATATTTTAAGAGAAGATGAAAAAATAAAAGGTATAGTTAATTGTTTAAATAGTACTCTAATAGATGCATCTCAGTGTCCAGATATAATACCAGTTTTGTCAGTAGTAGCAGCTTTAAGTAGAGGAAGAACTACAATAATAAATGCTGGAAGGCTTAGAATTAAAGAATGTGATAGACTTCATGCAATAAGTGTTGAGTTGAGTAAACTTGGAGCAAATATAGAGGAAAAAGAAGATAGTTTAATAATTGATGGGGTAAGTAAGTTAAATGGTGGAGTAGAAGTATGGAGTCATAAAGACCATAGAATTGCAATGACACTTGCAATAGCTTCTTGTAGATGTGACAAACCGATAGTATTAAAAGATTTTGAGTGTGTATCTAAATCTTATCCACATTTTTTTAAAGATTTTGAGATGTTAGGAGGGCGAATTGATGAGTGGAATATGGGGAAATAATTTGAAAATCTCAATTTTTGGAGAATCTCATGGAAATGCTATAGGTATAAATATAGATGGTCTTCCTTCTGGAATTGAACTTGACCTTGATAAGATTGATAAAGAAATGAAGAGAAGGGCACCTGGAAAAAATTCTATATCTACCTCAAGAAATGAAAGTGATATACCAGAAATTCTAAGTGGATACTTTGATGGTAAAACTACAGGAACTCCACTATGTGCAATCATAAGAAATAGTGATACTCGTTCAAAGGATTATGGGGAACTTAAAAATTTAATGAGACCAGGACATGCAGATTATACAGGGCATGTAAGATATTCTGGATTTAATGACTACAGAGGCGGAGGTCACTTTTCAGGGAGGATAACAGCTCCATTAGTATTTTGTGGTGCTATATGTAAACAAATTCTATCACAAAAAGGAATAGAAATAGGAGCACATATAAAAAAAATTAAAGATATAGAAGATATTAGCTTTGATTATGCAGATATATCAAAACAACAATTAACAAATTTACAAACTTTAGAGTTACCTTTACTTGATTTATCAAAGGAAGACACTATGAGAGATACTATTATAGATGCAAAACATCAAGGAGATTCAGTTGGTGGAATAATTGAATGTGCAGTAGTGGGAATTAATGTAGGCATTGGGAATCCATTTTTTGATTCTGTTGAATCTACTCTATCACATTTATTGTTTTCTGTTCCATCTATAAAAGGTGTAGAGTTTGGTTTGGGTTTTGGACTTACAGATATGTATGGTTCTCAAAGTAATGATGAGATGTATTATGAAGGTAATCAAGTTAGGAGTAAAACAAATAATAATGGTGGAATTATTGGAGGTATTACAACTGGAATGCCAATAATTTTCAAAGTTGCAGTAAAACCAACACCATCGATTAGTGTTCAGCAGAACACAATTAATATAAAAGATAAAAAAGATGATATTTTATCTATTAAAGGTAGACATGACCCTTGTATAGTTCAAAGAGCAGTACCTGTAATAGAAGCAGTAACGGCTATTGGAATTTTTGATTTGGTGAAAGGACGATAATAATGGAGGATTTAACAAGATATAGAAATGAAATTGATGACATAGATAAAGAGCTTATTCAATTATTTGAAAAGAGAATGAATACAGTTCTTGAGATTGCTAAACATAAAATGAAAAATAACACTACTATATTTCAAAAAGATAGAGAAGAAAAGGTACTAAGTAAAGCTGTAGATAATTTGGATAATAAAGGGTATTCTCAAGAAACGATACAGTTTTTTAATTCTATAATGGAGATTAGTAGGGGATTACAAAAGAGAATAATGGATGACGATAAAGAAGAAAAATCTGAATGTAATCTAAATTCATCAAATGAGAAATTTGATTTGTCAAACATCAATAAATATAAAACTTTAAAATATGAAATTAATAAAAAAAATATCCTAGTAGGGTTTCCTGGTATATCCGGTTCATTCACAGAAGAAGCATTAAATAAATTCTTCAACAAAAAAATATCCAAAAAACAATTTAAAGAATTTGAAGATGTTTTCGTAGCACTTAAAAATAAAGAAATAGATTATGGAATAATACCTATAGAAAATTCATCTACAGGAGCCATTTCTGAAACTTATGACCTTTTAAGAAAATATGGTTTCTATATAGTTGGAGAAGAATGTATAAAAATAGACCAAAATTTAATTGGAATAAAAGGTACAAAACTTGAAGATATAAAAGAAATATATTCTCATCCACAAGGGATAGGGCAAAGTAGTGAGTTTTTAAAACAGAATAGTAATTGGAAACTGATACCATTTAATAATACAGCAACAAGTGCTGAACTTGTAAAAAGACTTCAAGACAAAACAAAAGCAGCAATTGCAAGTAAAAAAGCTGCAAATATTTATGAACTAGAAATAATAAGTCCTTGTATAAATGATATTACGAATAATTACACTAGATTCGTAGTAATCAGCAATCAGATACACATTGATGAAGAATCAAATAAAATGAGCATAGTATTTTCTGTTGAACATGAAGCAGGAAAACTATATAAAGTACTTGGGTACTTTGCTGAAAATAATATAAATATGACAAAAATAGAATCAAGACCTATGAAGGATGCTTCATGGAGATATTTCTTTTATATAGATTTTGAATGCTCTATTTATAATCCAAAAGTGTACAATTTATTAGAATTGATAGAACATAATACAGCATATTTTAAATTTATAGGTGTATATAAGAATAAAATTGAATAGGAAAATAGAATTCTTTATTTAAATTTAATTATTAGGAGGTACAAAGATGAATTTTTTTGGTCTAGTAGGTGAAAAGCTTTCTCATAGTGTTTCACCTCAAATCCATAAAAGAATATTTGAGATATTAAATATTGAAAGTGCATATAAAAACTTTGAAATATCAAAAGAAGATATATCCAAGTTAGAGAGTGCTATAAAATTATTAGGGATACAAGGAGTAAATGTCACTGTGCCATATAAGGAACGCATTATGAAATATTTAGATTTTATATCACCAGAAGCAAAACGAATAGGAGCAGTTAATACAATTTTACTTAAAGAAAATATATTATATGGTTATAATACAGATTACTTTGGTCTTGATAGTATGTTTAAAATGGCCAATATTAATGTTCAAGGAAAAGTCGCTGTTATATTAGGAACTGGTGGAGCATCTAAAGCTGCTCTTACATATCTCCTTGATTCTGGTGTAGATAAAGTTTATGTTTCAACTAGAAAAAAAGATAATAAAAAATTATTAAATGATAAAGCTATATTAATAGACTATGAAGAACTTCAATTTATAAAAGGAGATATAATGATAAATGCTACACCAGTAGGAATGTATCCCAATGTTGGAATATCACCAGTACCAAAATCAATTATACAAAATTTTGATACTTTAGTGGATTTAATTTATAATCCTGGAGAAACAGAGTTTTTGAGAATTGGTAATGATATAGGTAAGAAAACTTGTGATGGTTTATATATGTTGGTAGGTCAAGCAATAAAGTCTCAGGAAATTTGGCAGAATAGAAAAATAAATAATGATATTTTAGATGTTATATATAATGAATTAAAATTAGAGTTTTTGTAAGGGGGATTATTATGATAAATAAACCAAAAGAAAAATTAATATTAATAGGTATGCCAGGAAGTGGAAAAACTACAATTGGTAAACTTCTAGCTCAAGAATATAATTGTAGTTTTTGTGATATGGATGATTATATAAGTGAAATATCACAAAAAAGTATAGCAGAATTGTTCTCAGAAGGAGAGGATGTTTTTAGAGACTATGAAACTCAAGCATGCAAAGAACTTTCTATTAGTGATAAAACAGTGGTATCTACTGGTGGTGGTGTAATAAAAAAAGATGCCAATATGGAGATATTAAAAGAAACAGGTATAGTTATTTTTATTGATAGACCTGTACAAAAAATTTTAGAAGATATAAATATTAATTCAAGACCTTTATTAAAGAATGGCAAAGATAGATTATACAATCTTTATGATGAGAGAATAAGTCTTTATAAAAAGTTTTCAGATATTGAGATTTTAAATGATAAGTCATTAAATAATGCTATATATAATATTACGAATGCAATCAGTGATAATTTTAAATTTGAGTTTAAAGAAAAATAATCTAGGGGGAAATGAAGATAATGAATATTGTTATTGTAGGGCTAGGAGTTATAGGAGGTTCTTTTGCTAAAGCACTAAAAAAAGCAGGATATGAAAATGTATTTGGAGTGGATGTAGATTTAGAAACTTTAAAGAAAGCAGAAGAATCAAAAATCATAAAAAAAGGAAGTACTACAGGTAAAGAGCTATTTAAGGAAGCTGATTTAATTATATTATCTATATATCCTAGATTAATTGTGGATTTTTTAAATAATAATAAGCAATTCTTTAAAAAAGGAACTATAATCACTGATACTACAGGAATAAAAGAAACACTTATCAATGATGTATTAAAAATAATTCCAGATGACATAGATTTTATATTTGGGCATCCCATGGCAGGAAGAGAAAAGAAGGGAATTGATTTTGCAAGTGAACAGGTTTTTAAAGAAGCAAATTATATAATTACTCCAACTGGTAGAAATAATATAAAAAATTTAGAATTGGTTGAAAATTTAATTTTGGAAATAGGGTTTAAAAGAGTAAAAAAATTGACTTCACAGAAACATGATGAGATTATAGCTTTTACATCTCAGCTTCCTCATGTTATGGCAGTTGCTCTTATAAATAGTGATGAAGAAGATAGAGATACAGGTAAATTTATTGGAGACAGTTATAGAGACTTAACTAGAATTGCAAATATGAATGAAGATTTATGGAGTGAACTTTTTTTAGGAAATAGAGATAATTTACTAAAATCTATAGAAAATTTTGAGTCAGAAGTAAATTTGATAAAAGATGCTATTTTTAATAATGATAAAAATAAATTAATAGAATATTTTAGAAAATCTTCAATAAGAAGAGAAAGTCTAGAAAAATAAAGATTGCTATTTAAGCTACATGTCGCTGGGTATAGATATAAACGATAGCATATTTAATTGTATTAGTATCTATAGATTTAATATAATTAAATATGTTATTGATGTATTTATACCCTTAAATATTGCCACTTTATAAATAATATTTAAAAAAATGGTCTTTGTTAACAATTTATGAAACTTAATTGTAAAAAAGAGTTATTAATAGTAAAATAAAATGAATCAATTAAATTATAGTTGTTAAAGAGGGAGAGGTGTATCTACTTGAAAAATAGTAGGCCAATATTGAAAAATATGTTAATCGCATTTATAGTGCTATTCTTTTTTAGTATATTTGCTTTTTTTTATGTGAGTAATATGGATAGTGCACTAGAATATGAAACACAAAAATATCTGTCTGAAATTAGTACAGAAAGTAAAATCGCAATAAATAGTAAATTGACAAGTAATTTAGATAAATTAGAGAGTATTTCTAAACTTTTAGAGACAGAGGATAGCTTTAATTTAGAAAAAACTTTAAAAATTCTAAAATCTTATAACAAAGACAGTAATTATAATAATATTGGTCTAATTTTACCAAATGGGAAAGGTTATGCTGAAACAATTTTTGGAACAGATTTTTCAGATAGAGATTATTTTAAACTTGCAGTTAAAGGTAAATCTAATATATCAAAACCATTAATAGATAAAACTACTGGAAAACTTACTGAAACATATGCTGTACCTTTATATAATAAAGGGAAAATTGTTGCTGTGATTGCAGCTGATTATGATGTTGAGTTTATATCTGAATTCTTATCAATTTCTACATTTAATGGGGAAGGTTTTTCACTTATATGTGATAGTGATGGTAATATAATTATTCCATCGTATCATAAAAATTTAAACTCAAATATTACAAACCTATCTCAAATTAACTTTGAAAAAAGATTTACTTTTAAAAATATGAAAAAGTCAGACCAAGGTGTAGTGCAAGTTGAAGAATCAGATGGGAATTTTTATATGGCATACACATCTCTAGGAATTAATGATTGGTTTATAGCGTCCTTTGTTCCAAAGACGGTTGTATCTAAAAAATTGAATGATTTAATGATAGTTACAATTATTGGATGGATTATACTTTCATTTTTATTTTTAGGCATTATAATGTACATACTATATTCAAAGAGAAAGAGCCAAAAAACTATAGAAAAGGTGGCATATACAGATTTGGTAACTGGTTATTCAAATTGGAGAAAGTTTGAATTAGATGTTACAAATTTATTAAAAAAATCTTCACAAAATAATAAATATGCAATGGTTATATTTGATATTGATAAATTTAAAGCGATTAATGATATCTACGGTCATAAAAAGGGAAATTTAATTTTAAAAAATATAGCTAGTACTTTAGATGAACTAACCAATAATAATGAAACCTTTGCTCGTGTAAGTGCTGATAATTTTAATATATTGTTATCATACAATACAAAAGAAGATATAATAAATACAATCAAAAAGATTATAGCAAATAATGAACTTGTGAACTTATCTTTTGGAATTTATGAAATTAAAGATAAAACTTTGACTGTAAGTGTATATAGTGATAGAGCTTCACTTGCAAAATCTTCAATAAAAAATAATAGTGATGTGAACTTTGCTTTTTTTAATGATAAATTAAGAGATAAACTATTACTTGAAGATAAGATAGAAAAAGAAATGGAATATGCACTTGAAAATGGTCAATTTGTAATGTATTTACAACCAAAATATAATATTAGATTAGATAAATTTTGTGGAAGTGAAGCCTTAGTAAGATGGCAGTATACAGAAAAAGACATAATATATCCAGGAGATTTTATTCCTATATTTGAAAAAAATGGATTTATTAGAAAAATCGATATGTACATATTAGAACAAGCTTGTAAAGAAATTAGATTCTTATTTGATAAAGGTATTTCACCATTGCCTATATCTGTAAATTTCTCAAGAGTTGATTTTTTAAAAAAAGATTTTATTTCAAAGATAGTAGATGTATGTGATAAATATAAAATACCATATAGTTTAATAGAAATTGAAATTACTGAATCCAGTATGTTTGGAGATACTGATATTCTATTTGATGTGAGTAGAAATCTACAAGATATTGGTTTTATAGTTTCGATGGATGATTTTGGCTCAGGATATTCTTCTGTAAATATGCTTAAAAATATACCATTAAATGTAATAAAATTAGATAGAGGATTTTTTATAGATGATAAAGATGTTGATAAAAGTCAAATTGTTATAAAAAGTATAGTTTCTCTCATCAAGCAATTAGGAATAAGTGTCATCGCAGAAGGAATAGAAACTAAAAATCAAATAAAAATGTTAAAAGAAGCAAATTGTGATATTGTTCAAGGATATTATTTTTCAAAACCATTACCAGTTAAAGAATTTGAAAAATTAGTCTATAAAATATAGTCAATAAATCTTAAATGGGAGGTGGTAAATAAATGATAAGAGCAAAATCTTTAAAGAGCATATTGAGTATTGTTTTAATATTTTTATTTACAATAATTTCTTTTTCTGACTTTGCATTTAAAACTAATGTTCAAGAAGAAGAAAATAATAAAGTTAATTTAAAAGAGATATCTCTTCAAAGTTCTAATGCAATAAAAATAAAATTGGATAGTTCTTTATCATTCATTAAAAGTGTATCAAATATGGTTTCATACTTTGATACTATAGATAATCAAGAAATAATTCCATTGTTATCTAGAATATCAAAGGAATCTGATTTTCAAAGAATATCTATTGTATCTCCTAAGGGGATAAGTCATACTAGTGATGGAAAAACTATCGATGTATCAAATTATGAATATTTTAAAAAAGCAATTAGAGGAGAAAGTAATATATCTGAGGTTGTGAAATCTCCAATTGATGGAAAAGATACTTTTGTTATAGCCACACCTATATTTAAAAATAATGATGTAGTTGGTATTTTGTATGGTTCTTATTACAATGATAAACTAGCTGAATTTATAGATATAACAAGTTTTAATAGTGAGGGATATATAGATATATTTGAATCTAGTGGACAATTTGTTCTAAAATCTTCGCATACAAATAATATCATTAAATCTAGTAGTAATATATATGATATATTTAAAAAGGCTTCTTTTGATGAAGGTTATAGCTATAAAAAAATATACGAGGACACAAAGAATAACAAAAGTGGTTTTACATCATATGAATATAAAGGAGAGAATAGGTATGCCACTTATACACCAATTGGCGTAAATGATTGGTATGTGCTTTCTGTTATACCACAATATACTGTAAGAAAAAATATTGATAAAATAAATCAATTAGCATTTTCTCTAATTTTTAAAGTATTCTTATTATTTATTATACTTATAATATACATCTTTTATAAAAATAATAAATCTCGAAGACATATATTAAAAACAAACAAAGAAATATCATCTATTACAAATAGCATCCCTGGAGGAGTACAAAAATGTACGATTGGAGAAAGGTATGAATTTAATTTTTTAAGTGATGGATTTATAGATTTGTTTGGTTATACAAGAGAAGAAATAGAAACCATATTTAATAATGACTTTTATAATCTAATATATAAAGAAGATGTAAAAAGAATAAAAGAGGAGATTTCTGAACAGCTTCACAAAAACAAAACTATTGAGCTAGAATACAGAGTTATAACAAAAAATTGTGATGTAGTGTGGGTTTTAAATAAAGGAGAAATTATAACAGAACCTGATGGTAAAGAGTATCTTTGTTGTGTAACAGTAGACATTACAAAAACGAAACAATTAGAAAAAGAAATGGAACAAAAAAATCTAGAACTTGAAATGGTATCAGAAAATATTTTAGGTGGTATACTTATAACAGACTTTAATGAAGATTTTACTATACAATACACTAATGCTGGTTATCTTTCAATGATTGGATATACTCGCAAACAACTAGAAGAAGAACTTCAATACAGGGCATGTACTCTCGTTTTTTACGATGATAGAAAAAAGACTCTTGAAAGTATAAAACATCAGTTAGATAAAAAAGGTATAGCTGAATATGAACATAGAATAATAAGACGAGATGGTAATATTATCTGGGTTTCTGTAAAAGGAAGGCTAATTATTGATGGTGATGGAAGTGAAAAAGGTATTTGGATTTTGACTGATATAACTGATTTGAAAAATGTAGAGCAAAAACTTAAAATCAATGAAGAAAGAGTTAGAATTGCATTAAGACAAACATCAAATACTATATTTGAATATGATATAGAAACAAAATCACTTTTAAATACTAATAAAGAACTCGATAAGTACAATATTCCTAATATTACTGAAAATGTTCCATATTCTTTAGTAGAATCAGGAATAATTCATAAAGATTTTAGTGATGATTTTATAAATATGTACGAGAAAATAATGAATGGAGCAAAGATAGCAAATTGTATAATTAAGATAAAACTTCCAGATAAAAGTTACGTATGGAATAAGGTTACTTTGACCACAGTTTTTGATGAAGATGGGAAACCTGTAAGAGCAATTGGTATACAAGAAGATATAAGCGAACAAAAAGAGGCAGAAATAAGATATAATCAAGAAGGCAAATATCATTCAGCCATATTATCAGAAGCAATGATAACTTATGAGATAAATGTATCAAAAGATACTTTTATAAGAGGAAATGAAAACTGGTATAAAGAATTCGGAATTAAGCCCGACAATAACTACTCAGAGATGGTAAAAAATATAGCAAAGAATATTATCTATAAAGATGATAAAGATGTATTTTTAAATACATTTTTGTGTAAGAATTTGTTAACTGCACACAAGAATAATATAAGTGAAATAAAATTAGAATATCGAAGAATGAATCAAGAAAATAAAATGATTTGGGTTATTTGCACGATGCACCTGATAAAAGACTCTATTACGAATGATATAAAAGCTCTTGCTTATGTTAAAGATATTGATAAACAGAAGAATGAAGAAATTAGATTAAAAATAAAAGCAGAAAGGGATACCCTTACAGGATTATATAATAAAGGGACTACTGAAAAACTAATTAATGATTTCTTAGGTTCTGAAGAGTCAAGCTTAGGAATACATGCATTTTTAATTGTTGATATAGATAACTTTAAATCTGTAAATGATAATTTAGGACATGTATTTGGAGATAAAGTATTATTTGAGGTTTCTAAACATCTAAAACCTATATTTAGAAAAGATGATATAGTGGGTCGTATTGGTGGAGATGAATTTATAGTATTCTTAAAGAATATTCAATCTTTTGATAATGCTAAAAAGAAAGCTGAAAAAATATGTGATATATTTAGAAACTCTTATACTGAAAACAAAAAGACATATAAAATATCAGGTACAGTTGGAATTTCATTTGTTCCAGAACATGGAACTATATTTGAAGACCTTTATCAAAAAGCAGATATAGCACTTTATTATGCAAAAAGTAAAGGTAAAGATAAATATGCACTTTACAATGATTACGCTTATCAAAATGAAGTTAGCAATATAGATTACGATAACATAGAAAAAGTAAATAAAAATGAAAAATCTAAACCTGTACTTAAGGAAGTCCTTGATTCCATTGATAATTATATATATATAGTAAATCCAAATACTTATGAACTTCTCTTTATCAATAATAAGGTATCAAGCCTAGATTTAGAAATAAAACTAGGTGAGGCTTGTTATAAATCATTATTAAAATCTAATAAACCTTGTGATAATTGTCCTCTTAATGGATTGGAAGAAAATAAACACTCGAAATTCAATATGGAGACAAATACATTTGGTACAAATATAAGTATAGCAAGTTGGATTAATTGGATAGATGGAGAATATAACTGTCTCATAGAGTGTATAGATATTTCTTTGTACAAAAATAAATAAAAAGGATTATGAGAATATGTTAAATAGTGTTAGTTTAATATTGGGCATAGTATTTGTAATTTACTATTTTTATCTTAAAATAGTTTTTGGAGGGATTTCATTTAGTGAAATTTTCTTAGTTGTAGGAATCCTATTAATTGTTTATCAAATATTTAAGAATAAAATTAAAGAAAAGAAGGTTTTTTATAAATTGCTAAAGATAATAATTAGTGTTTTTCTAATAGTGTTCATAGTTACTGAAAGTTTGATTATTTTTTACCCAAAAAATAACTTTGAAGTAAAGAGTGATTATCTATTGATTTTAGGAGCTTCTGTAAAGAAGAATACACCAAGTACAACCTTAAAGGGAAGATTAAACACAGCCTTAAAATATTTAAAAGTTAATGATGATTGTTATGTGGTTGTATCAGGTGGTAAAGGAAATGGAGAAAATATAACTGAGGCAAAAGCTATGAAAGATTATCTTACAAAAAATGGTATAAATAAGAATAGAATAATAGAGGAAGATAAAGCTACTAATACTTACGAAAATTTTAAGTATTCAAAGTTAAAGATAGAAGAACATAGCAAAGAAAAATTAAAAGACTTAAGAATAAAAATAGTAACAACAGATTTTCATGTTCTTAGAAGTAAAATATTGGCATATAGAAATGGATATAAAAACACCTCTTTTTATGCTAGTAAATCAAAACTTTCATTTATACCTACTTATTATACAAGAGAATTTTTTGCACTATGGAAAACAATTGTTTTTGATAGATAATAAATTAAGAAGACTGGATATAAATTATAAACCTATATCCAGTCTTTTTTTATATGATAAACCAAAAGTTATAAAATTATCTTTTCTTTTAATTTTAATCCATTTCTCATCTTTACAAATCTCCTTGGCATTTTATATTAATATCATAAACGTAAATAAAATATTCATAATATTAATACAAATCAATATAAAAATAGTTTCAAGATTGTACTAATTGTTATAAATATAGATAGAATTTTAAAAAGACTTTTTAGTTTACATAATAAAAATAAAGTTAACTAAAATTCTTAATTTTAGCTTGAGGCGTACAATTAGACGTTTAAATAAATTCTAAGCTTATTTTATCCTCAAAGGTATAAAACATCAATAAAAAATATATAAGCCACTTAAAAACTAAAATAATAAGTCGTTATTTTAGGCAAGATTACGAAAATAATTAGAATAAAAAATACGAAATAATCAAAGTCAGTAAATGTTATAAAATTCAACTAGATTTCAACGTGTATTTTGAAGTTACTTTTAATTTGCTATTATTATTAAGTGAATAAAATACTGAGAATTTTATGATTAAAATAGAACATAAATAAAAAATGAGATGTATATAGTTTAATCCGAAAAAATATCTTAAGTGATTAAATTTGATTTTTTTTAAATAGTTTGTATGATAGTTTAGAATATAAAAGCATGGTTTTTAATTTATTTAAAACTAAAAAAAGAGAAAAAATAATAAAAAAATTACTGACATTTTACTGACAAAATACAATTTTATCTTGTTATACATATTGAAAATACTAGATTAATAAAAAATGGCATAAAATAGTATATTTTATGCCATTTTTTATTTGTATGATAGTTTTTAAAAATTATAATCTAAATAATTTATCTACCATAAAAAATACGCTATTAAATAGATTGGGGATTATGGAAAGAAAAAAAGAATATTATAGAAAAAAAACATGCTTATTGAATGAAAATGTCACATAAAAGTATTTAAAAGAATAATATATTATGAACACAAAATTTTATAATTTCAAAGGAGTGATAATATGGCAACAGTGTCAGGCCAAATAATTTTTGATAGAGATAGAAGTGCTACTATCAACACTGGAGACACAGGAATAGCCAATGTACCAGTTGTGTTACAAAATATAACAACTGGAGCTAGACTTGTAGTTCTTACAAATGCTACAGGGAATTATGTGTTTACTAATGTTCCAAATGGTAACTATAGGATTGTAGAGGCTTTTGGAACTCCAGGAGGAATACCGACACCAGGAAATTTTGCAACAGCAGTAATAGGTCCAGTTCCAATTGCCCAAGCACCACCTATTACTTTTGTAACAAATCCACCTACAGGTTCAACAAACTTAGATTCTACAACACCTAACACATTACTAATAACAGTGACAGGTTCTGATATAACAAATCAAAATATATTAAATGGACCTGTAATTTATACACCTATACAAAATATATTGGACCCTTGTGTATCTGTATCTGATATAAATCTTATTACAGATGCGGATAATGGTACATTTGGTTTTTTCCAACTAGGTACACCAAGTAATACAGGTCCTGCAATAGAACCTTACCCAGGTGTAACGCCAGATTTTACGTATGTGGTACCAGACCCGACTAAGTTTACACCTATAGATGGAGAATACACAGTACAAAACATTATGACAAATGCGATGAGCAACGTTATAGGAGCTTGGTGGCGTATTGCTGACCATACTACAGGAAATGAAACAGGTAGAATGATGGTAGTAAATGGTTTTGATCCAGGCGCTGTATTTTTTAGATCAACAGTATCTGTTACACCTAATACTAATTTCCTATTTAGTACATGGATTTTAAATCTTTTTAAGGTAACAGGATATCCACCACCACAATTAGGCGTAAGAATACTTGACCAAAATAATAATATATTGTATCAGGCAACATTAGGAACTCAAATTCCAGTTAAT
Organism: Clostridioides sp. GD02377; assembly: GCF_045899875.1. NCBI lineage: Bacteria > Bacillati > Bacillota > Clostridia > Peptostreptococcales > Peptostreptococcaceae > Clostridioides > Clostridioides sp. GD02377. The sequence goes on along the minus strand of NZ_JBJODA010000013.1, from coordinate 107,873 downwards.
ACAAACGCACCAGAATGGAAAGAAGTAGGTACTATCATTAATTCTCAAAATAATAATCAACTTACAGTAGAATTTTTTAGTGAAGGAGAAGGTGCTGTTGGAAATGATTATGCTATAGATGATGTTTCTTTAAGAGAAATTGAAATACCAACATTTACTCCAATAAAAACAAGCAATACAACAGCTGCAAATGTAGGAGATATAGTCACATACACAGTTAGACTAGATAATACTTGTAGTAGTCCTTTAACTAATGTATTTTTTAGAGATATCGTTCCAAATGGTTTGTTATTTATACCTGGAAGTGTAACGGTTAATGGTGCATCTATATCAGGAGTAGACCCTAATATAGGTTTTACATTGCCAAATGTTGGAGGAGGGACAAGTGTTGAAGTAACCTTTGATGTAAGAGTAGAAGGTATTCCTAATCCAAATCCAATTAATAATATAGCAACTATAGATTACTCTTATACACCTGTAGAGGGAGGAATACCAAATGATTTTTCAGTAGATTCTAATCCAGTTCCACTTTTGGTAATAACAGCAGATATTGAAGTTACAAAGATGTCTGAGCCTGATGTTGTGAATCCAGGGGAAGAACTGATGTATACTATAAAAGTTATAAATAATGGACCATATCCATCTGAAAATGTAATCTTAACAGATAATATACCTGCTTCCATCTTGAATCCAGAGTATTCATCAAATGGAGGAATAACTTTCCAACCATGGACTGGAAGTCTTAATATAGGCACTTTAGGAGTAGGAGAAGTAAGAGTTATTATAATTAGAGGGGTTGTAAATCCATCAGCAATAGGTACTATAAGAAATACAGCTGTGGTATCTTCATCTACAGCAGACCCAAACCCTAGAAATAATACGTCTACAATAGATACAGAAGTAAGTCTGTTAGCAGACCTTTTAATAGTTAAGACATCAGAACCTAACTCAGCAGTTCCAGGTACTTTATTAAAATATACTATTGAAGTAGTAAATTTAGGGCCATCAAATGCTGAAAATGTAGTACTAAATGATGATATACCAGATTCTGTTTTGAATCCAGAGTATTCAACAAATGGTGGGGTAACTTTCCAACCATGGACTGGAAGTCTTGGTATAGGAACTTTAGGTGCTGGAGCTTCAGTAACAATTTTAATACAAGGAATAGTCAGTTTAAATGCTACAGGAGATATAGTAAATACAGCAACAGTCGTTTCATCTACACCTGACCCAGATTTAAGTAATAATATATCAACTACTATTACACCAGTTAATCCACAAGCAGGCATTTCTATTATAAAAGTAACTGATGAGGATGTAGCTGTTCCTGGAGAAGAACTTGTATATACAATTGGAATTTTTAATGAAGGACCATCCAATGCTACGAATGTAGTTTTAACAGATAATATACCTGCTGCTATTTTAAATCCAGAATACTCAATAGATAATGGAGTAACTTTCCAACCATGGACTGGAAGCCTTAATATAGGTACCGTGGCACCAGGGCAATTAATAAGAATTATTATAAAGGGATTAGTAAGTTCAACAGCCACAGGATATATTACAAATACAGCAGAAGTAAGTGCAAATGTACCAGAACCAGTTGTAGATTCATCAACAGTGACAACTCCTATTATTGCATCAGCAGATATAGGTGTAATAAAGACTAACAATATGGATGCAGCAGTTCCAGGAGAAACTTTTAGCTATACTATAGTAATTACAAATTCAGGACCATCAGCTGCACAAAATGTTATTTTAACAGACAATATACCAACTTCTATTTTAAATCCAGAATACTCAATAGACAACGGAGTGACTTTCCATCCATGGACTGGAAGACTTAATATAGGTACTCTAAATGCTGGAGAAGTAAGAAATATTATAATAATGGGAACAGTAAGCCAAACAGCAGTAGGTATTATTGTAAATACTGCAACTGTAAGTTCAACTACGTATGACCCAAATCTAAATAACAATACTTCAACATCAGAAGCAGAAGTAAGCTTATCAGCAGATGTTTCCGTAATAAAATTAGTAAATAAAAAAGAAGTTTGTGTAGGAGAACGATTAGAATTTTTAATAAAAGTATCAAATGCAGGACCAGCAGATGCTCAAAATGTTATTTTAATAGACCATGTATCAAATAAACTTGGTAGGGCAGAATTTTCATTGGATAGAGGTATAAGTTTTAAACCATGGACTGGAAGTCTTGATATAGGTACATTACCAGCAGGGTCTTTAAGAGTTATTCTATTGAGAGGATTTGTAAAACCAACATGTAATGACAAACTAATAAATACTGCAAAAGTAACTTCAACAACACCAGATTCAAATCCCAACAATAATATATCAAGAGTGAAAGTGAAAATTGAACAGTGTTGTTGTGATGACTCATGTTGTAAAGATTGTTGTTGTGGCGATCCTTGTTGTAATTGTTGTAAAGACTGTTGTTGTGATAAACATAGTTGCAATTGCTGTAATGATTGTTGTTGCAATGAGCACAGTTGCAATTGTCACAATGATTGTTCTAAAAATAAGTCTAAATATTAATTTGCCACAATAATTTTATCCTAAATAAGATAAAAAGTAGATTTACAGTGTATGAAGAAAATATTTTATATTAATTAAAAAATATTAACCTTTTTATATTTGATAAGGACTAACTTCGCAGTGCTATTGCCTAAAGCGAAGTGGTCCTTATATAGTTTTGTTTTTTTAATAAAAATTATTCATATCTTTTACTTATCTAAATTTATATAGCCAAAAATAATTTAAGATTTATCACCTCAGGCTATTTTTATATTCATAAAGGTACATTTCTTTAAGTACATAGGTAAACTTTACTGCATTTTAAGAATAAAAGAATTTTATTCCTATTGTTGAGGATGAGAATACTATTTTTTTATATTGGAATAATAAGAGTAAATCTATAATACAGAAAAGAGGTATTTCTAGTATGCATGAAAATAAAAAGAATCTATTAGATGGAAGCTTAGCTCAATATAATGATACAGCTGTTCCAAAAATACCAGTATTCGCTGGTAGTGATATAACTTCAGAAGTTTATTATTTTAAACCTAATCAAGTTCTTAATGCTCATAGACATCCTAATGGTGAGCAAATATTTGTGTTTCTAAAGGGCGAAGGTAAAATGAAGCTTGGTGAACATGAATGTGATGTAAAAGATGGTGATACTGTCTTTGTACCAACAGGAGAATGGCATGAGATTACTAATGGAAGCAAAGAAGAAATGGTAGCTGTTCAAATCACAAAAATCAATGCTGGAGCAGAATATAGAGGATAGATATATAAGTACAATTAGTACTTTAATTTCTATTTTATTATATAAACTTTAATCTCAAACTGTAAAAAGAGGCTATCTCAAAATAGAGATAAGCCTCTTTTTCATTGTTGAAATGATGAACATATATTCTTTATTTTATATTTTTTATAGCATTCTCAGCAAACTCAGTATTTACAATATCTTTATAAGGTGCTTCTTTGTCTAATTCTTTGGCCTCTTTCATAACAGACATTAATTTGTTCAATCCTTCTTCTTTTAATACAGGATTTTGAGACCATGCATCTATTGATTTGTATCTATCTACAACTGTTGTTAAGTCTTCTAAAGATATATCTTCAAAGAAAGGTTGCATAGCTTTAGCTATATCCTTACTAGGTGCTTGTTGAACCCATAGTTGACCTTTATAGACAGCATTTGTAAATCTTTGAATTAAATCTTTATTATTTTTCATATATGATCTAGTAGTGGAATAAGCTGTAAATGGTATTTCTCCAGAATCTTTTCCTATAGATGTAACTATATATCCACTACCTTCTTTTTCCATAGCTGTTGCTGTAGGTTCAAAAGCTGTTGTAAAGTCTCCTTCTCCACCTGCAAAAGCTCCTGCCATTACACCAAATTGTACATCAGTTCTTACATTAACATTACCTGCTTTTAGATTTTCTCCTATAGTAAGCCCTTTGTCTTTTAGAACATATTCAAAAGTCATAAGTGGAACTCCACCTTTTCTGCCACCTAATATTTCTTTTCCTTTTAAATCATCATAAGAGAAATTAGACATTTTTTTTCTAGCTACTAAAAAACTTCCATCTCTTTTAGTCAATTGAGCAAAGTTCACTGCATAATCATTTTTATTTTGATTATATACATATATAGATGCTTCAGGACCCATTAGACCTACATTTGCTTCACCTGAAATCAAAGCCGCCATAGTTTTATCAGCACCTTGAGTATTTATAAGGTCGATTTTTATACCTTCATCTTCAAAAAAACCTTTTGTAATAGCAGCATATTGTGGAGCGTAAAAAACGGAATGAGTAACTTCTGCTATAGTTACCTTATCTAGATTTTTAGATGAAGAAGAGTCATCTTTTTTATCATTGGAACTAAAATCACATCCAGTTAGACATAGCGTGCCTATAACAACAGAACTTGCAATTGCAACTATTTTTTTAAACATAATAAATACCTCCCATAAGACATCCGAATAATATATAGTATTAAATATTTATTGTAGTTGTTACAAAAATGTATCTATATTTATTCTATTTCTACAAAAACCTAAAAATAAATTTGAGTTTTATGTTTTAAACAATGTTTAATCTTGGGTAAATTATATTGATTATTTATAATTTAAAGGGTAAAATTAAAATAATATTATTTTAGAGTACTATATATAAATACTAATTTATATGAAAAGAATTTATATATAAAGTTAGATTATTTTTATATGAAATAACCTAACTTTATATTTTGCAATTACTTGAGTATTACTGGACAAACATAATTAAAATGGAGGAAATTATATGAAACAAAATAAATATGATAATGATGAATTCTTTGATAAATACAGTAAAATGGAACGTTCTATAAATGGTCTAGCAGGTGCTGGAGAATGGCATGTTTTAAAAAAAATGTTACCAGAATTTAAAGGAAAACGCGTTTTAGATTTGGGCTGTGGATTTGGATGGCACTGTCAATATGCAGTTGAAAATGGAGCAGATTCTGCTGTTGGAATTGATATTTCAGAAAAAATGCTAAAAGAAGCTAGAAACAAAACAAAATTTGATAATATAAAATACATATGTATGCCTATTGAAGATATTAATTTTCTAAAAGATAGTTTTGATATAGTTATTAGTTCTTTGGCACTACATTATATTCAATCATTTGAAGATATATGTAATAAAATAAGTGACTGCCTTTCAAGTAGAGGTGAGTTCGTATTTTCTGTTGAACATCCTATATTCACTGCATATGGAACTCAAGAATGGTATTGTGACAAGGATGGTAATCATCTTCATTGGCCAGTTGATAGATATTTTACAGAAGGAGTACGTAAATCTAATTTTTTAGGAGAAGAAGTTATAAAATATCATAAAACACTGACAACTTATCTAAATACTTTAAATAAAACTGGATTTGAAATATTAGAAATAATCGAACCTCAACCAGAAGAAAAACTATTAGATACAATTCCTGAAATGAAAGATGAATTACGCAGACCTATGATGTTACTTGTAGCTGCAAGAAAAAGATAGTAAAGAATAGTTAATTTAGCTTATAGAGAAAATTTTAAATGCTAAGCTGAAAGATTAATTGTATTTTTTAAAGAAGGCAAAAGTAATGATTTCTTTTGCCTTTTCTAGTAAGTAACAATTATACTTCTACATAATATATTTCATTTCCATTTTGTTCTATAAGTTTTTTCATGTCTTCAAATTTCAAAAACACAGTAGCTGTGTTGTCATTTGGATGTATACCTATTTTATCCATTTTTAATAAATCTTTATCAAATACAACTTTTACAACAGCATCTGTATCATTTAATATACCAAAAGGAGTTACAGCTCCCTTAGTAAGTTTTAAGTATTTCTGAAGTCTTTCTTCTGATGCAAAACTAAGAGGCTTACTATCAATTTGTTGACGAATGTCTTTTAAATCTGCTTTTTTATCCTTACCTAGTACAACTAAAAAATGTTCTTTCCCTTTAGCATCACGAAGAAATAAATTTTTTACAACAAATTCCATATGTAATGTTTCTAATTGTTCCATTTCTTCAATTGTATAAACTGGTGGATGATTTACAGCTTCATAAGGTATATTTAATTCATCCAATTTTCTATATACTTCTTGTTGTTGAGTATCCATAATATCCTCCTATTAGAAATTTATTTTATATATAAACAATATTATCACATAAAACTTCAAAAGAAAACGTTTTATGGTGTGTAAATGCTATATTATTTGCTTTTAGATAAAGCTCTAATGTACAAATATAATTCTATAAAGTTAAAAAATTTTAAAAATACTTGTAAAAAGAACATTATTTACTATTTATAGATTATATAAAAAGAGATTATATAAAGTCACATATGAAAAAACTATATTATACTATCTTTTCTTTTTGGAATAAACTATACTTTAAATAGAGATATTTAATTTTAATAAATTTTACAGTATTAACAGTAAATTACCTTAGAAAGGAACGTGCTTTATATGTCTACAGACAAAGTTGTTGGAATCATAGATGAAGAAACTGCAGAACTTGCTGGAATTGAATATACTGGTAAAATTTATGCTTCTTCTGGTGTTATAAAACATATAAAGAAAAAACATAGGTGTCAATTAAGTAAGGATATTGTTAATGATATAATAGATACTATAAAAATGGTACTCAAATCTCCTGAATATATAGGCAGTCATCCTAAAAAGCCTGGAAAAAGTGTGGAGTTTATAAAAAAAATTGGTGATTATATTTTAGTGGCTACAGAACTAGATACAAAAAAGGGATATTTATATGTATCTTCACTATATGCTATAAAAGAAGCGAAATTAGAAAGTAGAATTAGTAGTGGAAGAGTAAAACAATACGAAAGTTAACAGAATATTATTATTTTTGAAACTATTGAAAAATATTGTTAAATAAGTTATAATATTAATATATATGTAGATATTTATTAGTTAGATTTGAGGTTGGAAAGGGCACCCAATACGCTACTATGGAGTAGTTAATAGAGATGCAGGATACGCCGCCCTGCCAAATCTAATTACATTTAAAAGAGAGGATTAATTCCTCTCTTATTGTTTTTTGAACTATTAAGTAAATTTATATAAAAGATTTGAAGTATAAGAATACTTACTTTATCCTAAATAATTTCTTAGATATTCATATAATGTGATTTATGGAATAATATGAATAATCCTATATCTATAAAAAAGTATTTTTTTGTATTAGTTTCTAAAAATTTAGTTAGAAACTATATCATTATGGAAAAAAATGTATTATAATATTTAGAAATATTATAATAAGGGGCGATTAGATATGAGTTTATCAAAGAAAATAGAAGATAAGAGAAAAGCTAAACAAAGAGCTGAAAAAGTTAAGCAAGCTAAAGTTGCTACAGCTGGTGTAGTGTTAGGAGCAGTTACTGGTGCAGTGAGTGGAGTATTGTTGGCTCCTAAATCAGGAAAAGAAACAAGAGAAGACATAAAAGATGCTTCACAACAGATTGTTGAAAAAATAAATATTAAAACAGTAGATGTAAAAGATAAAATGTCTAACAAGCTAGAAGATAGAAGAGGAAATTTTATGGAGTCAAAGAAAAAAATAAGAAAGTATATAGATACTAAAAAGAACATTGAGCATTCTAATGAGGAAGATAAAATAATAGATATTGTTGAACCAGTTAGTGTCACTGAGGAATAGGAATGAACAATACAATAACAATCAATATAAGTATAATATATATATTATTAGCTATACTTGGATGTGTTGCTTTAGTTTATTTAATTATTGTACTTGCTAAATTACATAAGATTTTAAGTAATGTTGGAACTGTTTTAAATGATAATACACAAAATATAAATACAACTTTAAATAATCTTCCTAGTGTTGTAGAGAATTTTGGAGAAGTAGGAGAAAATATGAAAGATGTAACTGAAGCAGTTACTGAAGTTACAGCAGATTTTCTTGTTACTAAAGACAGTGTCAAATCAAATATGGATGTTATAGTTGATATATTGACTATAATCAAAAACATTTTTTTAGATAAAAAATAATTCTAGTTTTAATGAAAAAATTATTAAAACAGAAAATAATTTATCGATAAAATTAATATGAATAAATAAAGATGTATCTATTAATTAATAAACTAACAAGTAGATACATCTTTTTATTAGATTTTTATAAAATAATCATTCTCTTATAATTTATCTATTTGTTTTAATGCTAATTTAACAGTTTCATATCTATCAGCACCATTTATTACTACATCACCTTTTACAAGTTTATTAGCTTCTCCACCTATAACATAAACTTTTTTCCCTAAACCTTGCTTATAACTAGATGCTTCAACCATTAAAGCATCTTTTAATTGCCAGTATAAAATCTGAGCTGCTACTTTGTCAGCATCTCCTGTATAAACTATTACATTTTCATACACTTTATTTCCCCCCTGAGAATCTGATATAGATTTATTTAATATTCCTTCTGCTATCAATTTAGCAACTTTATCTTTATTGTTAATGTAGTAATCTGTATCTGCCTTACTATCTACAAAACATACTTCTATTAATATTGCTGGTGCATCAGTATGATTAAGCCAATAAAGACCTCTAACATCAGATTTTGCTCCTCTGTTTTTAAATACTGTAGCTAATTTAGCATTTACTCTTTCTGCATGTATTTTCCCATTATTAGTTTTATATATTGTTTCTGTACCTTCTGGAGCTGAAGTTGTGACATTTGCATTAAAATGAATTTGAACAGCTAAATCAGTTTCTTGTTTGTTTGCTATTTTACACTGGTCTGCTAAATGATTATTTGATTCATCAACTCTTCCTGTGTAAACAGTAGCTCCCCCCATTTTAAGCCATTTGACAATCAAGTCATTCATTATTCTTGTTTCTTTACCTTCATTTATATATCCAACAGCTCCTGTACCTTTTCCAGTTAAAGTATGCCCTGGTATTACTACTACTTTCAAGCTATGCATCTCCTTTTCAATTAAATTTAACCTCTATTTAATATATGCATAACTTAGAAATTTGTTTCTTTTTATGTCTTATAGATTTAATATAAGATATCTTGTAAATTCATAGAGCATTTAGGTAAAATGTATTAAAGTTATAGTTTTGTATATAATACATTGCTTGATTTCAATAATTTTATAGCATATTCATCCATTCTATATCCATTTCTATAATATATATGTTTAATTCCAGATTGAATTATGGCTTTAGTACAATTTAAACATGGAAAATGAGTTACATAAATGGAACAATCTTTAACTGCGATACCTTCTTTGGCACAATAGTAAAGAGCATTTTGTTCAGCATGAATTGTCCTAATACAATGTCCATCTCTCATCTCATGACCAACTTCACTGCAATGCTTATCTCCAGAAATACTACCATTATAACCAGTAGATACAATTCTATTTTCTGAATTTACAATTATAGCACCTACATAGGCTCTATCACAAGTACCTCTTTCAGCTACTGTCTCACATAATCTCATAAAATATTCTTGCCATGAACATCTATTTTCAATTTTATTTTCCAAATTAATCCCTCCAAACTTATGTCTAATATATAAGGTTTATACCTTAAAAATAGTATTAAAAACAAATTTATATATAAATATGTTAGAAACAAAGCAATTTAAAATAAGAAAACTGTCTCAATAAAATCGAGACAGTTTTATAATCAAGGTTTATAATAGAAGTTCATATTTTTCTTTAAATTCTTTTACAGCTTCAGGCCATGCCTTTTGCTCTGTAATCCCTTTTTCTTTAGCTATTTTAATTGCAATTTTTCTTATCATTGCAGCTCCCTCTAATATTCCCATTTTTAATCTCCCTTCAAATATCTTTTTGTATAGAATATAAATAGTGCTAAGATTTATTACATGCTGCATATACAATATTTATACAACATGTAACTTCTAAATTCCTTTTATTTTCATATGTCTTTAACCGACATATAATTATATTCAGTAAGTTTTAAAATTATCACTTAAATAATTATTATTTAATCTTTTTTATTATTTACTTTCTTATTTACACACTAAAAACTGTAGGTAAATTTGTCTTATATTTTCACAAATATTCCTACAGCTTTAATTATTAAAAATGTATCTCTTTAATTTCGAAAAATGATTACTTATAAGAAATCATTCCTTATTATAATCACTAAAATAATCAAATATCTTGAATAAAATTTTACTTATCTAGAATTGTATATTTTTTCTATAATATTAACTACAGCGTACATTGCCCATGCACAGATAGCCAATACAAATACGCCCATCATTACTAAATCTAATTTGAATACTTGAGAGCCATATACTATTAAGTATCCTATTCCATATCTTGAAACCAAAAACTCTCCAACAATTACACCTACCCAAGCCATACCAATATTAATCTTAGTTAAATTTATTAAATTTCCTGTATTTGCAGGTAGTATAAGTTTAAAAAGTATTTGGGATTTACTTGCTCCAAAACTTTTTAGCATTTTAATTTTTTCTTCATCTATATTCATAAAATAATTGTAAGCTGAAAGTATAGTAACAACAACCGAAATAGTTACAGCTGTTACGACGATTCCTTCTATTCCAGCACCTACCCAAACTATAATTATAGGAGCCAAAGCAGTCTTAGGAAGAGCATTTAAAACTACCAAAAATGGGTCTAATATTTTTGATAATTTCTCTGACCACCAAAGAGCAATTGCTACCAAGATACCTAAAACAGTCCCTATAACAAGACCAAGGACAGTTTCATATACAGATATTCCAATATGCTTAAATAACTGTCCACTAGATGCATACTGAATAAATAAATTGTAAATATCACTTGGTTTGCTAAATAGAAATGTATTTATAACATTTAAGTCAGCTAGAAGTTCCCAGACTATGATAAAACCAATTAGAATCAATAACTGGTAGAACAATACATTTCTTTTTTCTCTTTTTACACCTTTAACATAGTTTATATATCCTTCAGATCTTTTATTAAGCCTCATGTGTATCTAGCTCCTTCCATAATATGTCGAAATACTTTTGAAAATCCGGAACTTTACGTGTTTTGAGAGGCGTTTTTGTTCCCTCCATATTAAGTTCAATGTCGTAAATGTTTTTTATGGTAGCAGGTCTTTTAGATAATATTGCAACCTTATCTGATATGCTTATTGCTTCACCAATATCATGCGTAACCAAAATAGTAGACTTATTCTCATTTTTAATAATACTATAAACATCATCACAAACTAACAATCTCGTCTGATAATCAAGAGCTGAAAAAGGCTCATCTAAAAGTAAAATATCTGGATTTACAGACAGGGTCCTAATAAGTGCAACCCTTTGTCTCATACCACCAGATAATTCTTTTGGGTACATGTTTCTAAAATCCCATAATCCATAAGTCTTTAAAAGACTTTCAACTCTATCTAAAGATTTTTTATCTTTTTTGCCTTGAATTTCTAAGCCAATAGTTATATTATCCATTATATTTCTCCATTCAAGCAAATTATCTTTTTGAAACATATATCCAATATTTCCAGTAATCTTTACGTCGCCACTAGTTGGTTTTAAAAGATTAGTAAGAATATTTAAAATTGTAGATTTACCGCTTCCAGAAGGACCAAGCAAAGTTAATATTTCTCCTTCTTTCAAGTTAAAATTAACATCTTTTAATACTTCAAGCTCGCCTTCCTTAGTGTAGAAGTTCATATTTATATTTTTAACTTCTACTATGTTGTCATTCATTATGCCACCCCCTATAACTTTTAGCTCGTATATATTATGTTATTAACAATATGACCTATTTGTACCATTTTTCATAAATATAATATAAATATTTTGTTTATTTACGTATTTTCTTAGTAACTTGTACGTATAAATTATAGATAAATAAATTATAAGGTAGGGGATAGAATTGAGTAACATAATAACTAATTTAATAGAGTCAATATTTACTAATCCGATAACTATATTGTTTTTACTTGCAATAACTTTATATTCTGTTTTTAAGATAATAGAAAATAACAGAGTATACTCGTTTGTAAGTTCAAAACTAGAAGAAATCAATAGAAACCATAAAACGAGTGAATTTTATGGAAAGATAAGGAATGATTACTATACATATAGCAAAGAAAATCCTTATTCTGATGTAAATATAACTTCTTTTATAGAAGAAGTTGTATCAGATTTAAAACACAACAACTTACCACTTTTAGAGAAGATTAGAAGTATAAAAAATTCATCTTCAATAAGTATTTTGCTTGGAGTTTTAGGTACATTTGTTGGACTTTCTACAATGCTTTTATGTGTTGATACCAAAGACATTATAAATTCACTTCCTTCGACTATTAGTAGTATGCAGACTGCATTTACAACAAGCATCTTTGGAGTTGTATTTTCTCTAATTATAGGCTACTGTACAAAGATAAAAGATTGTGAACATGTTTTAATACAGATAATGTTAAAATGCGAAAATTTATTAACATCTGAGATAACTCATTTTAAATCAGAAAGAATGGATTTAAAAGTAGAAGAGGTAAAAAATACAATAAAACAAATAAGTAAGTCTATAGAAGCTATTGAAAAATTTGATAAAATATCTAAAGATTTAAATGACTTTAATGATGAATTCATAAGTGGAATAGAAGCTTTAAAAAGCCTTTTAGAGGGTTCTCAAAGCTCTATTAAGACTTTTGACCAAAGCGTAAGAAAATTAGATAAACAGTTTAATATTTTAAATGTAAAGTTTGTAAAATTGTTTGATAAGTATGATAATCAAGACAACATAAATAAAGAGATTTTATTTGACATAAAAGAATCTTCAAAAAATATATACAATGCTACTGAAAGCCAGTTTAAAATTAGAGACTACATAAAAAATATAAATGCAGGATTTGCTTTATATGAAAGAAGTGCCCAAGATTTATTAACTAAATTAATGACTCATGAAAATAAAATATCTCAAAATCAAAAAATTCTTTTAGATGAAAAGTTTACTCTAGATGATTCAATAAAAAATCTTTCAAGTATTATTGAAAACTTTTCCAATGACCTACAAGTTAAACTAGATATAATGTTTGAGAATTCTTTAGATATTCAAGATAAATTAGACGTTATGTTTAATAACTCTTTTATGCATGACGAAGTTCCTCTTGAGAGTGAAGAATTATTTAAAGATGATATCGATAGTGTATTTAACCCTTTCAGCGAAGAAATTTATGAGATAGAAAATAATGAAATAAAGGTCATAGGTGAGGATGAGTTAAATGAATAATAAATATAGAAGAACTATTAACAGAGAATTTGAAAAGAGTAGCTTTTGGCCAACATTTACAGATTTATTATCAACTGTATTGATGGTTGTGATTCTTATCTTATTTAGTTCAGAAAGTATTTCAGGTTCTGTCGAGCAAGATTTGGCCAAGAACGTCAATGCTTCTGTTGAGGAGACCTTTAAAAAAAGTGGTATTCCTGTGAAAGTAGATAAGGTTAATGGTCAAGTAACCTTTGGTGAAAGAACCATGTTTGATGTAGATAGTGATGTTTTAAAACCAGAGGCTAAAGAAATGTTAAAAATGTTTGTTCCAAAGTACATAGAAACTATATATAAAGATTATGGGGATTATATATCAAAAATAGTTATAGAAGGCCATACAGATGATGTAGGGAGCTATATATACAATTTAGACCTGTCCCAAAGAAGAGCATATAGTGTTGCAAAGTATATAGTAGGGGATGAGATTGGTAACTATAAATATAAAGATAAGGTTACTAGACATATTATTGCAATAGGAAGATCAAAAGCTGAACTTATAAAAGATGGAGATAATGGAGTAAACAGAGATGCATCTAGAAGAGTAGAGCTAAAATATGAAATAAATATTAATCAAAATAAATAATTGAATTTTTATAAAAAAAAAGAAGGCAGTTGGTGTGAGCTTTAAGCCTTCTTTAAGGAAAAAGTTTATTTATTTTTGTTGATATTTAACATATTATAGTTTTTAGAAAAAATTTGCAATATCTTAAACGTAAATGGTCGTTTAAAATGCATAACTGGGTACTACTGATGTAAAATATTTCATTTTATATAATATAAAATTTATAAGCAGTCAATTGTTGATATTATTATACGATAACAAGTCATTTAAAATAATATGTAGAAAAATATCATAAAAAACCATATAATGCTAGAGCTATTAGTATATTATATAGAGCTTAGAATAATTTAATTATTTATTAATTAGATTATAGTAGAAAAATAAAAAGGTAACAACTAACCTTAGTTGTTACCTTTTTATTGATGAAAAAATTTAACTTTAATTATTTTTTTATTAATTGATAACCAAAACAGATTCCTGCTCCTCCAGATTTCTTAATTTGATACATTGCTTGGTCTGCTTTATTGATTAATTCTTCTGCATTATTTCCATCTTCTGGATAGCAAGCTATGCCAACACTAGTATTGCAGTATACTGAGCCATTTTTTAAATTCCATGGTTTTTTAAATCTATTATGTATAAAATTTATTAAATTGCGAATATTATCTTTTGTAATATCCCCACCAATTACAGCAACAAATTCATCTCCACCATTTCTATAAACAGAATTCTTAAGAAGTGGAATTGAAGAGAAAAAATCCCCAAGTTTTACAAGGAATTCATCACCAGCATCATGCCCATAATTATCATTAATTACCTTAAAGCCATCAATATCGAAAAAGATTACATATCCTTGTTCATCTTCTTTAGCATTGTCGATTCTATTTTTACATTCTTCAATAAGCATCCTTCGGTTTGGCAGACCTGTTAATACATCGTAATTTGCCATATATTCAATTAATTCTTCATTCTTTTTATTATCAGTTATATCTGCACTACTAACAAGATGAGCAAGACGACCATCAACCCATCTAAAATCTGTACTAAATACTCTAAACCACGCTCCATCAAAAGGTCTTTGATAATTCCATGTATATACTCCTGTACTAGTCCCATTTTCATCAATAAGATTTTCTTGTGGACAAAACTCACAAGGAGATGTCTGTCCTGGGAAAAGAATTTGCCAGCATTTATGTTTTGAAAATTGAGATACGCCACCATAAGGAGCAGCCATTGACTCATTGACATATAAAATATCATATGTATAAAAATCAATTATATAAATATCTATGCCTGTATGATTTATTATTCCTTCAAGTGCAGTCTGTGTGAATAAAACTTTATTTCTATGTATTCTTATTCCTAAATACTTTTCAAGCATTGAAAGTACAATGGCTAATGTCTTAAGTTCAGAATCAGAAAAATCTACTTTACTGCATGTAGTATTTAGAAATAAGATAAAACCATAGTTATTAAAATATTCATCTACTACAGAAATTCCAAGCAAAGATTTTGCAGAAAAAATATTCATAAAATCAATCTCACATGATTTATAATCTTTATTTTTATCTAAGTAGATTATTTCTTGATGAGCTAATTGATTTTGAAAATCTGACTTAATTTCACATGCATTGAAACTATTGCATAATTTTATATCATTCAAACTATAATTTTCAATTAAATTAAATTGATTATATTGGTCTGCTTCATATACTAAACCACATTCAAATGAGAAGGTATTACAGATAAGTTCAAGAGATTTAGTAATTGTTTTTGTATCTATCTGTTTTCCAATGAGCATATTAGCAAGTGCTTGAATAAGTGTATAATGTGAGTTATCTTTCATTTTTACCTCCTAAGTAAAAATCCTGTCAATAACTCATCATTTGGCTAAGTTTGAAATGAGAATTTCCTTCCTCAAATATAGGTTAAGATAGTTAAACTGACAGTTATCAAAGTTTAAAATTATATTTTTATATTACTAATAATGACTTATTTAGCTATTTTCTTTTAGTTAATACATATATTATAGTATATTTTTTTAATGGATTAAAGCTTAAAAATTCCTTATGATGCAATTTATTATCATCACTATTATATTAAACATTATTACTTAAAAATACATAAAAAATTAACAGTTTATATTGTAAAAATAAAGAAATAATCAAGATATTATTGTTTCAATATTAAGTCAATATAATCCGACTATATAAGAGAAATATTGATACTAAATAGTTAATTATGATAAAATAAGTCGATAGATGTTGTAAAGTATTATGAAAATGGAGGAGTAGTTTGTGATAGGAAGTAGTATAAAAAATAGTAATATAAAAAGTAAAAGAAATTCTAAATTTAAAGCTTTAGTATTTTTACTGATAATATCTATATCGATTTATTTGACTGGTTGCGATACATCAGATAATGGCAACAATCAATCAAATAACAAAGATTCCTTATCTAGCAGTATATCAAGTGATAAAAATGTAAAGATTCATTTTATTAACACTGGAAATAGTGATGCAATATTGATTCAAGAGGGTAAAACTTTTACATTGATAGATGGTGGGGATAATGATGATGAAAATTTAATGGTAGATTATCTTAATAAGCAAGGTGTAAAAGATATTAAGTATCTTATAGCTACCCATTCTCATGCAGATCACTTAGGTGGACTTGATTCTGTTGCCAAAAACTTTAACATAGAGAATGTTTTTGTATCGAATGGTTCAGCAGAAACAAAGAGTTATAGAGACTTTATAAATGCTTTGGCAAATAAAGATTTATCTCCAAGTGTACCACTTGAAAATAAGAAGTTTTATTTAGAAGATTCTTACTTTGAAGTTCTAAATACAAATGGTGGAGATACGACTAATGAACAATCTCTAGTTCTTGCATATACTAATGGTAAAGATAAAGCTTTATTTACAGGTGATGCTGAAGAAGGTACAGAAAAAGAGATATTACCAAAACTTAGCAAAGTAGACCTTTTAAAAGTGGCTCATCATGGTTCTCGTAGTAGTTCATCTCAAGCGTTTTTAGATAAAGTAGACCCTGAGTATGCAGTCCTTTTAGTAGGTAAAGGCAATTCATATGGTCATCCACATCAAGAAACAATGAACAAATTGGAAAAAATGGGAGTAAAGGTACATAGAAGTGATGAGTGTTCAGACATAATATTTGAATCGACAGGTGATGGAGTATTTACAAGCTGTAAAGATGGAAGCTATAAAAAAGGGGTTAGAGAAGATGGAAACTCTGAAAAATCAAATAACAATACAATAAAAAATGAACCTCTAAATAAAGAACAAAATGTATCTAATACATCAGAAATAGTGTATTTTACTCCAAAAGGGAAGAGTTATCACTCAACAAAAAATTGTAGTGGTCTTTCAAGAAGTAAAAAAATATTATCAGGTACTATTTCCGAAAGTAAAAAAAATGACCCATGTGATATATGTTATGGAAAATAATAAAAGAGCAGATAATAAAAAATAAAATAAATGCATAAAAAAAATAAGCTATAATTAGTAGATAACACATTTTATCTATACGAATAGCTTATTTTTTTAGTATTCTTTAAATAGTTATTTTATAACTCTAAATACACCAGTTACAATACCTACAATTTCAACTTCTGAATCATTAAGCATAATTGGTTCCATAAAATCATTTTCTGGCTGAAGTCTTATTAAGTGTCCTTCTTTAAAAAATCTCTTAACCGTAGCAGATTCACCATTTATAAGTGCAACTACTATCTGAGAATTCAAGGCTGTATTTTTTTTGTCTACTACAACGTAATCTTCATCTAAAATTCCTGCATTAATCATACTTTCGCCTTTTACTCTTAATACAAAATTATTACTGCCCTTTACTAAACTGGCAGGGAATGGAATGTATTCCTCTATGTTTTGTTGAGCTAAAATGGGTTCTCCAGCTGTTATTTGACCTACTAATGGAAGTTCTATTATTTCTTGATTAGCTCCAGAAACATCATTTACTTTACTACGTTCTAAAACTTCAATAGCTCTTGGTTTAGTAGGGTCTTTTCTTATGTATCCCAGTTTTTCAAGTTTATTTAGATGAGAGTGTACAGTTGAAGTAGATCTTAACCCTACAGCAGTACATATTTCTCTTACAGCAGGTGGATAACCTTTTAATATGATTTGAGACTTTATAAATTCCAATATCAAGACTTGCTTTTCAGTTAGATCTAAATACATAACATCACTCATTTCTAAACATATTTTGTTTTTATTTCCATACGTTTTATATTTTTAATTATAACATAATCCATTTATATCTGCAAACATTTGTTCCTGATTTTTAATCATCCTCAATCCATTCAAAATTCTTAACTATATCACGTTTTACATTCTTTTTATGAGCTGCATAAAGCTGAGTAGTTGTGACATTATCATGGTCAAGTAAGTTTTGAACATCGTATATAGAAAATCCTGTTTGGATTAGGGAAGTCGCAGCAGTTGCTCTTAATTTATGAGGACTATATCCATTATCTCTAGTCGTATCCAGTGGAATAGAGGTATATTTTTTTACCAATGTTCTTATAGCTTTTGCTGTAATTCTCTTGTTTTGAAGAGATAAGAATAAAGCATCTTTTTCATCATCGTTTAATAAATCATCTCTTATTCTTTCATTTTGCAAATAGTCTTTTATTACATGTTCGCAAGTATGGTTTATAGGCATTAAAACTTCCTTTCCACGTTTTCTATATATTTTAAATTCTCCTCTTGAAAAATTAAAAGAGGATATGTTTAATTCTCTAAGTTCGTTTAATCTAAGCCCATATGTAACAAATAGAGCTAAAATAGCTTTATCACGCAATTTAGTCTTTCTCCAATATACTTTTTCTTTTTCTGTAAGACCTTCACCTGTTTCTACTGATTCTAACATCTTAGCAACTTCATCTATTTCAAGACGTTTAATAGCATCTGGTTGAGGTTTAGGAAGTTTTATTGGATTAAATCCATCAGTTATATTATTATCTATTTGAGAGTTCCTATATAAGAACTTAAATAGAGTAGAGATGGATGATTTTTTTCTTGCCAAAGCTCTATTATTATTTTCAAAAATTAATGTGTTTTTTTCTGTATTTTTATAATATCTACTACAATAATCACCTAAGAATAAATTTATATCTCTTGATTTTATTGTATTAAAATCATCTTCAGTAATATCTTTTATACAATCTGCACTTGTTAATTCTTTAGTTTCAACCAAATATGAACAGAAAAAATTTATATCTTCTAAATAAGCAAGTCGTGTGGAAACTGCAACAGAGCCTTTTAAATATATAAAATAATCCTTCATAAATACAGGAAGTTTATTTTCCAAAAGTAGACATTTTTCTATAAGCTCATTTTCCTTGATGACGATATTATCAGGTTTATCTGATTTATTATGTATTTTTATAATTTTCTTATCATTATTCAAAATTAAACCTCCTAAAGTAAAAATATAAATCTTTTAAATTATATAAATTAATTATAAATCTTTAATTTAATTATTTTTTGTATTTTTAAGAGATTAGTAGTGCTTTAATCGAGATTAGCACTAACTATTCCCTAAATCCACATTTAAAGACTAGTTGTATTTAAGTACTCTTTTTTTATTTCTCAATATATTTATAGAATAATTCTTAAAATATATTGAGAAATTTTATACTCTTTTTATACTCTACTGAAATCTTTTTTATTTAATATTTTTATCTGTTTCTAATAAAACTAAATATATTGTAAAATATACAGCTCTTTAATTAAAGTTTTTAAATGGACTGACCAAACTTAAAATATAAGATATTATTAGAGTTACCACTGAAAAAATAAGCCCTATCGCCATGAAAAAACTCACAAATATATTATATTGAACTATCAGACTGGATATATTCAAGTTATCAGGTCCAAGTAAGTATGTAATTAGACTTATCGCTAAAATAACTATGATTATAAAACTCAAACCATTTAAGCTGTTTTTTAAATCAGCACTACTAAGTGACATATGTGTAGATATAGAATACATTAGGAACATAAATATAAAATACTTCAATGAATATATACTAGGTGTTAACAACATTACTTTTATAAAATTAGAAATATCATCTATAATAATGTGTATAAAACCATTTATATTGAAACTATTAATCATACTTACATATAATTTTAAGTCTATATTTTGTGTCACTTTCATATAACTCTCTGGCAACAATATATTAAAAAGTAAAATAATCATTATTGTTCCACCTATAATAGGTGCAATTCCTATAAAGAAATTTCCTATACTTTGATAAAGACTATCTTTCTTATAACTATGACTTACATATCCTAATATGCCATCATTTTTACTTTCTATTGGTCTGAAAAATTTAACTGAATTTATTTTATGCATAAAAATCAAGCACATTATCAAATGACTAAGTTCATGAATAAATGTTCCTATAGCTCCAGTTACAATAATCCCAGTTTTTCCAAAAGATGAAAATATAAATTTATTGTTTAGATTTTCTGTAATACTAAAAATCAGTCCAAAAACAATAAATATTCCTAAAAAGCAAAAGATATTTATCATACTTATTTTTAAAATTTCGATTATATGAATCATAAATTAAAACCTCATGTAGAAGTATTTGACTACTCTACTTCATATCCATTACAAGTTAGAATTTTACAAGCATTTTCTATATCTTTTTCTTTTATTAAAATATAATCTGTATCATATGTAGAAATTGCAAATATGCTTATTTTATTTTCTGCTAATAAGCCACTTAGTTTAGATAAAATTCCTATAAGTGAAAAATCTAAAGGTCCTAGTATCTTAAGTATTCTCCACTCTTTTTCTGACTTAACATCAGAAGGAATATTATTATTTGAACATACAACACTTAATTCATCCTCAGTCTTAGTTATAGAGTAAAAGTTTTTTGTATCTATCCATGTTGGTATTTTACTATCATTATTTAATCTACATACTGCATACTCTTCTGCAAATAATTTTAATTTCATAATGTACATCTCCTCCAAACTTATTTGTCTACTTAAGATTATACATTAAAAATTATATAAAATAAAACATATAACGTAAAAAAGGTTCACTATAGTATCCTATTTCTATAGCCAACCTTTAAAACTTCATTAAATTCTAATAAAAAGATATATTATCTAGGTTCAATTATAAGTTTAATGGCTGTTTTCTTATCACCCTCGATTTCTATATCAGTAAATGCGGGAATGCAAACTAAATCCATTCCACTAGGTGCAACAAAACCTCTTGCTATTGCAATTGATTTTATCGCTTGATTTAGAGCTCCAGCTCCTATAGCTTGTATTTCTGCAATACCTCGTTCTCTCAGTACTCCAGCCAAGGCTCCAGCTACAGAATTAGGATTAGATTTTGATGAAACTTTTAGTACTTCCATTTCAACATCTCCTTGTTAATTTGTTAAAGTATCCATTACCTAAAGTACTAAATCACAATTGCCATTTACTAATTACAATCATCATTTAAAGTATACTTTTATAAAAATATACTTCTATAATTGTTTTAAGAAAACCTTTATTTTTTAAAACCATTTTATAATGAAAAAACTACAAATTTCTTTATATTCTATAAGCATTTTCCAATATTTCTAAATTTATTATATCTTTGAGTCATAATTTCTTCTTTATCCATATCTTTATAATGATTTAATCTTTCTAAAATATAAGCTTTTATTTCCTTTGAAACAGCTTCTACATCTTTTTGTGCTCCTCCAATAGGCTCTTTTATAATCTTATCTATTATTTTTAAATCATACAAATCATCACTTGTAAGTTTCATAACATTACAAGCTTCTTTAGCTTTAGAAGAATCTTTAAATAGGATACTAGAAAGACCTTCAGGTGATATTACAGAATAAACTGAGTGTTCTAACATGCAAACATCATTACCTACTCCAATACCCAAAGCTCCTCCACTACCACCTTCACCAATTACAAAAGTGATTACTGGAACAGAAAGTTTACTCATTTCAAGTAAGTTTCTTGCAATAGCTTCTCCTTGTCCTCTTTCTTCTGCTTCTAAACCACAAAAAGCTCCTGATGTATCAATAAACGTTATTATTGGTCTATTGAATTTCTCAGCTTGTTTCATAAGTCTTAGTGCTTTTCTATATCCTTCTGGATGAGGCATTCCAAAATTTCTTTTTATATTTTCCTTCGTATCTCTTCCTTTTTGATGACCAACTATAGTAACATTGAATCTTCCTATCTGACCTATTCCTCCAACAATAGAAGGGTCATCTTTAAAAAGCCTATCTCCATGAAGCTCTAAAAAATTAGAACAAATGTGTTCTATGTATTCTAAAGTCGTAGGTCTTTTTATATCTCTACTTAACATCACCTTTTCATATGGAGATAGATGGGAAAAGGCTTCTTCTTTAAGTTTTTCCAATTTCTCATTAAGTGAATTTATTTTATCACTTAAATCTATATTATTTGCCTCAGAAATAGTTATTAATTGTTTAATATCATTTTCTAAAACCTTTATTTTTTCGCTATTATTTTCAATCAAAACAGTTCCTCCTTCATGCCCTATTTCTTGTGCATAGCAAGAATTTGATATAATACTTCCTTCATTTTTCTTCTATCTACTATCATGTCAATAAAACCTTTTTCAAGTAAAAACTCAGAAGTTTGGAATCCTTCAGGAAGTTTCTGATTTATTGTTTGTTCTATTACTCTTGGACCTGCAAAGCCTATCAATGTATTTGGTTCAGAAATTATAATATCTCCAAGCATAGCAAAACTAGCAGTTACTCCTCCTGTAGTAGGGTCAGTTAGAACTGATATATATGGCAATGATTTTTCTTCAAGTTTAGAAAGTGCTTGAGAAGTCTTTGCCATCTGCATAAGAGATACCATACCTTCTTGCATTCTAGCGCCTCCTGAAGCAGAACAAATAATTATAGGTAAATTATTTTCAGCAGCATATTCTATTGAATAAGTTATTTTCTCTCCAACAATAGAACCCATACTTCCCATCATAAAATCAGGATTCATTACACAAATAACTGTTTTAATTCCATTTAATCTTCCATAACCTGTGACAACAGCTTCTGACTCATTCGTTTTTTCCTTATAAGAGTCTACTTTTTCTTTGTATTTAGGAAAGTTTAGTGGGTTTTGAAATTCTACCTCAGAATTAAACTCCATAAAAGTTCCCTTATCAATCAATAAATTTATTCTTTTTCTTGCTCTTAAGCCATAATGTCTTGAACATTTTGGACATACAAATGAATTTTCTTCTATATCCTTTCTAAATACATGACTATCGCAACCTTTGCAATAAGTCCAAAATTTATCATCTACACTATTCTTTTTAAAGTTGTCATCTAAAGAAATCGTAACATACTTAGATTCTTTTGATGATAAAAATTTTTTTATCATAATCTATTTACTCCTTATAATGTAGCAAATTCTTTCTTCATAAAGACATCTTCTATAAATTTGGTATGATGAGTATCTTCTCTAAACTCTTCACTTGTTACAAGTGCCTTTTGGAATTCTACATTTGTATTAATACCTTCTACAATAATTTCGTCTAGAGCTCTATACATTCTATTTATACATTCTTCTCTAGTCTCAGCCCAACATATTAATTTACCTATCATAGAATCATATAAAGGTGGTATAGTATATCCTGCATATACAAAAGTATCAAATCTAACACCAAAACCTCCAGGTAAATTTAACGATTCTATCTTACCTGGTGATGGAGCAAAGTTATTTGATGAATCTTCAGCATTTATTCTACACTCAATAGCATGACCTCTAAAAGTAATATCTTCTTGTTTAAAAGGAATTTCTTCCCCATTAGCTATAGATATTTGAAGCTTTATAAGGTCAAGACTTGTTACCATCTCTGTAACTGGATGTTCAACTTGTATTCTTGTATTCATCTCTATAAAATAAAAGTTTTTATCTTTGTCAACTATAAACTCAATAGTACCAGCACCAATATAACCTACACCTTTTACTATATCTACTGCGATTTTATGAAGTTTTTGTCTCTCTTCACCTGAAAGGTATGGACTTAAAGATTCTTCTATTACTTTTTGATTTCTTCTCTGCATAGAACAATCTCTATCACCTAAATGTATTGCATTTGAGTGTTTGTCCCCAAATACTTGTACTTCTATATGTCTAGGATTTTCTATGAATTTTTCCATATATAAAGCGCTATTAGAAAATGCTGCTAGAGCTTCTGAACTTGCCATGTCAAAATTTGAAAAAAGTTCTTCTTCTTTTCTAACGATTCTCATACCTTTTCCACCGCCTCCACTTGAGGCTTTTATCATAACAGGATAGCCAATTTCTCTTGCAACTTCTAAAGCTTCTTCCTTAGTTTTCAAAACAGATTCTGAACCAGGAACAACAGGGATATTTAATTCCATCATAGTTTCTCTTGCTCTAGATTTATCTCCCATCAAAATCATTTGTTCTCTTGTTGGACCTATAAAAATAATATTATTCTCTTCACATTGTCTTGCAAATTCAGGATTCTCTGATAAAAAACCAAAACCTGGATGAATAGCATCACACTTTAATTTAAGCGCAAGGTATATTATATTTTCTATATTGTTATAACTCTTGCTTATATTGTTTGGCCCTATACAAATAGATTCATCAGCTATATATCTATGAAAACAATCTTTATCTATTTCAGAATAGATAGCAACAGTCTTTATACCTAATTCTTTACATGTTCTGATGATTCTAACTGCTATATCGCCTCTATTTGCAACTAGTATTTTTTTTATCAACTTAAATACCTCCTACTACAATGGTTTTATCTTAAATAAAGGTTGATTATATTCTACTAGTTCTTCATTATCAACTAATACTTCAATTATTTCACCTTTAATTTCACTTGTTATCTCATTCATAAGCTTCATCGCTTCTAATATACATAAAGTATCGCCTTCTTCAACTACATCGCCAACTTTGACAAAACTATCTGCATCTGGACTTGGAGAATCATAGAATGTTCCCATCAAAGGAGCTACTACTACTGATAGATTCTCATTAGATGCGACAGGTATATCGTTTACAACTGGCTTTTCTAAAGAAAGATCCACTACTGATTCTTGTTGTACACTTAAAACAGGTGAACTTGTAACTTGAGCTTTTTTAGATACTTCTAATTTTAAATCGCTACTTTCAAGTTTTACATATTCTAAGTTAGTTGAGTCTATAACCTTTAATAATTCCTTAATTTCATTGATGTTCATGTTGTTACCCCCTTGTATTATTACCTGGTGCTAATATTATATCACAAAAAACAAATTTATAAAAGAAAAAGTGCTGACTAGAGAATCAACACATCAATATATATTTTAATTTTAGATTAACAACAAGTAACTTATATTTGTTTTAATTTTCCATTATTAATATAGATTATAAGTATAAAATGAATAAAATTCAATATTTTTTGCAAAATACAAGAGAATACAAATTAATACCTCGGGGATTTTTAAGACAAATACCAATATTATGCAATTTAGACTTCGCTTTCTTTCAAATTAGTATCATTTTCTTTATCTTTACATAGAATATACTTTAACTTAGTTATTAAAATATCACTATACATGTTAAAAGTTATTAAAATTGCAGGAATTATAAAATAAACTCTAGCACCTATAAAGCCAAAAACTACTGTAAGAAATATTAATCTTTTATTTAAAGTAAAAAAAGGTATATTAAAGATACTTTTATCAGATGTCTTTGGAGTATAAGAACATATAATTCCAAAAATTACAGTTAACATACAAAGTGGGAGTAATGTATAACTTGAAATTATTCCTAAAAAGCCGATACTTTCAAAGTATTTACTAGCACTATTTGTATAAACAAACATGTATCCATTTAAGTAAGCGCATATACACGATATAATGCCAAAAGTTCCTCCTAGGGATTGAGTGTACCAATTAAAAAATTTAGATTCCATATACCTCACCTCCTAAAACTGTATATATAATGATATGCGTTTAAATAATGAAATATATCTTTATATACTTATGAATAAATTTTTGTTAATTTCATTAATTTATGTTTAAGAAATTTGAAGTATAGTGTAGTATATATTAATGTAGATAAAGTTTTATGCTACTCACTTAATTTATCTCATTATGGATTTAACACAGGTTTAAAAATTATTACAGGGTTTTATATTTTTGTTGAGCTGAAAAATTTATTATAAATGAAGGGATGTTTTCGCTTTGGTAGATACATTAGAATTTGGTCTTAAAATTTTATTTTTTATATTATCAATTATTTGGATGGGTAAAATAATGATTTTAAGAACTGATAAGCAAATAGTAATCAATCCTTTGCTTATTGGTATATCTGCAGTCCTTGTGATGTTGCATACCTCACAAAGTAACATTGAATTTTTTGGACTAGATGTCCAGTATATAAGAATAGTTTTATATATCATATATTCATTAATAATTTTAATAGGAATATGGGCTACTAACAGAAGAAATGGTATTTTCTAGATAATCTATTTTTAATAGATATCTAAAGGTTGCTAGTAACAAAGTGCTAATAATAGTGCTCTGTTACCAGCAACCTTTATTTTAGTTATACATTTAAATTAAAAATTAAATTATTAAGTAAGTTGACATATACTTATTTTACATTGAAAGTGATTAGAACTTCTTGAGATGTATTTAAATCATTTTTGTCACTTAGTACAACTTTTACTACAGCTTGACCTGTTTTGTTACCTTTAACAGTCATACCTTCATATGAAATTATGTTTTTATCACTTACAGATACAGTAAAATCTAAATCCTTTGGAAGGCTATCAGTAACTTCCCAATACTTATAATAGCTATCAATTTTCTTTGTAATTATTTTTCTCAAATCAATACTTTCACCTTTTGCTATATCAACATTATGATATTTAGAATCCAGTTTATATTGATTGTCTTTTGTATCAATAAAATTCAAATCACAATTCACATCCACACCATTATCAGAAAGAGAATTTACTACACCATCATCAACCAAATAATTATTTGCTAAATTGATTGAATCCATATCTTTTAGACTTAAAGCTTCTCTAGGAACTTCTTTTATATTATTGTTCCAAAAAATAAAATTGTCTACATTTTCAAGATAGGATATTCCTTTTAAATTTGAAATGTTTTCACCAGTTGCATAAAATTCTCCATCTAAAGCCTTTATATTGCTTATAGTCATCTCATCTGGGTTTATATATCGTTTTACAACTGCTCTTAGATTGGCATCAGGAAAAATATTTTTAAGTTGATTGTCGCTTAAAACATTATCATTTGAATTTATTGGACTTAAAGCTGCCGCAGAAATAAGAAATGGTATTACATTAGCTAAATTCATAGTACCCTCCCACATAAATTTTTTATATATAGTAATTTAATTTCTATGAGAGGGTTCTGTTTCCTTGTTGTATATACCTACTTTCGTACACTTTATTAATATAAATTAAAATAAATTTCTACTATTAAACTTATAAACATATTGCTAGTTACGTTTTTTAGCCTCACATCTAAATATTCGCATACCTTGTGACATAAATTTGTCCTCATACTCTGTTGTAACATTATTTTCATACTCACTATTTCCTAAATCAAGAGAAATATTCTTCAATAGCCAATTATTTGCAGCAATTTCATTTAAACTAAACTCGAATAATTTTTCATTATCTGTTTTAAAGTGAATTTCGCCATTATCTTCTAAAACCTCGTTATACATATCTAAAAATCCAGAATGAGTGAGTCTTCTTTTACTCCATCTATTTTTAGGCCATGGGTCACAGAAGTTTATATAAATTCTTGACAATTCTTTAGCTTCAAAGTAATCTAAAATATTACTTACATCTCCCCATAAAAATAATATATTATTTAAATTAGAAACATCAGCCTTTTCAACAGCCTTTAAAAGAACTTCTTCTTTAAGTTCCATAGCAATATAATTTATGTCAGGGTTTTGCTGGGCTAAAGTTGTTATAAACTTACCTTTACCAGTACCAAATTCCACATGTATTGGATTATCATTACCAAACTTAAAACTCCACTTACCTTTTAATTCTTCTATATCGTCTCTTAAAACGTATTTTGTATAACTTAAAAGTTTTTCATCTGCACCTTTTTTTCGTCTTCTTCTCACAATAATTCTCCTTATATATAAAAATTAGTAAAATACATTTTTTATTATACATTATCTAAGCAAAAAATAAAAAGAACTCTCTTAAAATAGAAATCTATTTCTATAAAGAGAGCTCTTAATCTGCTAAAAAATTAATCTTAGTGGCACCCTGAACACCCAGAGCATCCTCCTCCACCTTGATCTTTCATATTTTCAGGAATAACTCTAAATCCAAATCCTGTATCTTCTATTATTATATCTCCATACTGACTATATTCATCAGAGCTCATTACAAATTGTAATTCTCCAATTTCATAAGTTAAGTCATCTTCTTTTTTCTCATCTAAAGCTAATCCAAAAGAAGGACCTCCACAACCAACACCTGCAAAGTATACTCTTATATTATTAGGTTTATCTTGATTGTCTTTTAAGATACTTTTCAAAGTATCAATAGCTGTTTCTGGTAAAGTAATTTTCATTAAATCATTCCCTTTCAAATATTTTATTAAAACAATATCTATTATATACCCATATAAGGTACATAATCAATTAGTTTTTGCATATTTTACTAAAACTTCTGCCAAATATTACTTAAAGCTTTAAAATACTTTATATGATATTTTATTTCCTTAAGTAAATACCCTATTGTATGCATAGTAAACAAATAAAAGTTTTGCTAAAAAATATAATGATTTTATTTGTTGTTTTAATATTATAACACATTTGATAATGACCAATTCATATATGCAAAATTTATATATTTGAAAGCTTCTCTGTATACAACAAGAAAAGCACAATGGTATGTATCATCGTGCTTCTTCTTTCTTTTTATAATTTTCATTTGTAACTACTCAAAGATGTTGTGGCTATAACAATGCAAAATGGCTACTCTCAATAACTGATTTCATCTGACATAAGCAAAAAGGATGTCCAGCTGGGTCAAACATAACTTTCCAATCATCAGAAAATTGCTCTTTTGCGATTGTCGCTCCACAATGAATTGCATACTGAACTGCCTTTTCCAAATCATTAACAGCAAAATCCATATGAGCCATCTGCTGTTGAGCTTCGGGCTTTCCTGGCCATATAGGTTGTTTATACTCAGGATTTCGTTGGAACGTTATACCAGGATATGTACCTTGATTTGTTCCTGGAGCACCAACACATGCAAATTCTTCATTATAAAATGGTATTTCCCACTTAAGTAATGTTGCATAGAATTTTGCTAATTCATATGGGTCTTTACAATCCATTGTAAATGAATACATTTTTATTTTCAATTCATCATACATAACTTAATTACCTCCAATAATCTAAATTCAAACATTGAGTTTGTAAGCTATTTTACGTGTCCTTATATTATGTATTAAGTATTTAGTTCTTGCAATATAAAAAAACTTATATTTTAACATTTTATAATTATTGAAACTGTTTAATAAATTCAGCAGGCTACATCGTATGTTTTGAAACTTCTTCAACACTTAAACCTAGTTTTAACAACCTTTTTATGACACTTTCCATGCTCTCTGAAACTTCTAATTTATTGGTAATTCATATCCTAGCAACTCATTATACAATTAAACCATCTAAAACTGTAATAGTACGGCTACTACTTTTAGCTGCTTCTAATGAGTGAGTTACCATAATTATAGTTTGACCACTTTCTTTGTTTATTTTACTTAGTAAATTTATTATTTCTGTTCCTGTATTGCTATCTAAATTTCCAGTAGGTTCATCAGCAAATAGAATTTCTGGCTTTCCTATTAAAGCCCTGGCTATAGCAACACGTTGTTGTTGACCACCAGATAACTCTCGTGGTGTATGTTTACGTCTATCACATAAACCTACTATATCTAATATTTCATCTAATTGATTTTTATAATCTTTTAAATTCTTACCATCTAATAATAAGGGAAGCATTATATTTTCTTCAACATTTAGATTTGGTATTAGATTATAAAATTGAAATACAAATCCTATATTTCTACGACGTATCATACTCATATTATCATCATCAAAATGTGATATATCAGTTCCATTTATATACACTTTTCCATTAGTTGGAGTATCTAAGCCTCCTAAGATATATAAAAGAGTGCTTTTCCCAGAACCAGATTGACCCATAATAGAAACAAATTCACCTTTCATTACTTGCAAGGATATATCTTTTAGTACCCTAGTTGTTGCATTTCCAATTTTGAATTCTTTAATAATATTTTTAGCTTCTACAGCTAAACTCTTAAATGTAGTTTTCATATTAACCTCCTTTATTATTCAAATTTAATTTCTTCTACTAGATTCATTTTCTTACTTTTTACAATTGGGACTATTGAACCTATTAAAGTTATTACAATTCCCAATAATCCCACAATAATGAATGTTTTAAAATCCAATTCTGGGGACATTGAAATCTTTGGTCCTGCAACTATGAATATAGTTTGAATTTCCATTATAGATATTACAATTCCAATAATAGAACCTAGCAACCCTGAGGTAAAACCTTCAATCAATGTCATTTTTACATTTTGTTTATTGCTTTGCCCTACCGATTTATACATAGCTATAGAACGTCTTTTTTGAATATAATTAATTATTAGGTTATTGATAATCCCAACTGTAGCAAGAATAAAAATGAAATAGGTCATTTTATTCATAGGAGATAAAAAACTACTTATAGTTTTTAAAGCATCATTATTAAATTCTTTAACTGTACGGCTCCAGTTAGATGTATCTTTAAATAAGTCTCTTATCTGAATCATAACAGCATCTGGATTAACTGCTGTATATGTTAAAAGACCATAATTAGTTTCATCAAAATCACTAACAGCATAATGTGATGGTATAACAGCTTCTACATCACTTGCACGAGATTTAAAACTACCTAGTATTTTATAAGAAAACTCATATTTATCATTAGATAAAGTTACTGTCTCTCCTATAGATAAACCTAGTTTTTTTAAAGTATCTTCGTTCAAAATAACAGAACGCTTATCTTCAAAAGATTCAATTACTTGTTTTTTCATATCAGAATTTGTATAATTGATTGCAAGCATAGAACTATACAATTTTAAATTATCTGTGGCTTCTAGTCTTGAAAATATTGTATTGTTACCACAAATCTTATTATTCATAACATAAATAGGTAAAATATTTTTAATTCCACTTATATGTCTAACATCTTCAATAAACTCTTCATCCATCTTTCCATCTGCAAAACCTTGTAGTTCTGCATCACGAAATACATCACCTACATAAGTTTTGACAAAACTGCCAACAACACTTATTACAATCACTGCAGAAATACTTATAAATAATAACGTAATATTCTGTGTAATATTTTTGTTATTTTTCATATTTCTAGCAGCTAATTTCCCCTCATTACCTAGAATCTTTTCATAAACAAACTCAAAAATTGTAGACATGGTATCAGTAAAAGGAGGTATTAACACAATAGTAGATACGATTAATCCCAGTAATGAAAATCCACCAGCTAAATACAGTGTATTTTCAGGTGATATTCTTGGTAGTAGAATAGACAAAATAAGTATAATAGTGCCTATAAAAAGTATATGACGATTTGAAACATTCTTTTCTTCTACAGCTCCTAATACAACATTTTTAATAGGCAAACGACTGGCTTTTCTAACAGGCATATATGCACTAAATAAAGAAACAATTATTGCTACTATAACAGAGACAATCACCCCAAGAGGAGATATTACTGTTGGAATTGATATTCCTTGTTCAAGAGAATTTCCAAGTCCATGTAGCATAATATTTAAAACAACTATACCAATAGGAATAGCAATCACTCCTCCAATACTTCCATATAGCAAACTTTCAAACATTAAAATATAAGTTACAGTTTTTTCATTAGCTCCAACACTTCTAAAAGTACCAATAAATGGAATACGTTCTAGTGTAATCACTTTATAACTACTGTATATGATAAATATACTAAGAGTTAATGCGAAAAAGCTTATTAAGAAGAAAGGCATTGTTTTTTGTCTAGCATCTGCAACTATCTTACTTTCATTTATGGTACTTGATACCTTGTATTTTTCAGTTGGAAGTTCTTCAGACAATTTACTTACTAGACTTTCTGTCTTTTCTCCTTTTGATTCGATAAGAACTCTTGTATATCCATTTCCTTTATTTAATATTTTAGATAGAGTTTCTTTAGGCAATAGTGCATTTACACCTCTTGTATGTCTCAAAAATACTGTATCATATGAAGCAATATCACTAACTTCAAAAGTATAGGGCTTCCCATAGATTTGTAAAGTAATAGAATCACCTTTTTTTATTTTATATTTTGATGTAAAACGGTTGGGAAGAATAATCTTATCACCAGAAAAATCAGTAATACTATTCCCATTTTCCAATCGTGGTTTGTTGATTTTATTCAGTTGATTTAAGTCTGCTGATATAAGACTGAATGATTCATAATATCCATCTGTATGATAAATAGCAGAACTTTCTAATATCCCAACTTTTGATTTTATAGAATTTAGATTAGGAATATCTTCTAGACTAGTTAACATATCTGGATTTTTATTTTGGATAGATATAGTTGCACTACCAAACATACCTCTTGCCATCTTTCTCTGTGCACTTTCGTAAGATAATCCAATCGAGAACGAAACAAAAAGTAAAACTGTCGATAAAACTATGGACAATAACATAACTGTCGTCCTAATTTTTCTTTCTCTAACATTTGTTAAAATATACTTTAATATAATCTTCAAATTTACACCTACTTCCTTAATTAAATTTAACCTAGACTTAGATTTAATCCAATCTATGTAGAATCTCTAATACAACTTTTTATTCTGTTTTCAACTAAACAAAATCCTAAATAAAAAAGATTGATAAACTATTATATAAACATAATAATCTACCAATCTTAATATATTTTTTAATTAACCTTAATTAACCTTAATTAAATGGAAAGCAGATATGAAATGAACTGCCTAGACCCAATTCACTTTCAATAGATATATCTCCTTTATGAATTTCAATGATTTGCTTTGTTATTGCTAATCCTAAGCCAGTTCCATTTTTTCTTTGCTTTTGCGTGGTTCCTCTATAATAACGATTAAATAAATTTGACACTTCTTCTCTTGTAATCCCTTTTCCATTATCTGAAATAGTAATTTCAATTTGTTCATTCAACGCTATATTCACAACAACTTTGGTATCCTTATTTCCATATGTAAAAGCATTAATGATAAGATTACTAAAAGCACGTTTTAATAGTATATAATCAAAACTAAAGTTAATAATGTCTGTATCATTTTTAAATTCAATTATATTTGACTCATACTCTGGGTAGTTTAAAATATCAATGGACAATTCCTTCAAAAACCTTACTAAATCATCATTTTTCTTATTTAAAGGAATAATTCCATTTTGTAATTGATAGGTTAACTTTAAATCGCTTATAAGTTTATTTGTATATTCTATATTTTTTAACATGATTGAAGCGTATTTATGTATCTTTTCGGATGAATGAGTAATACTGTTATCTGCAAGGAGTTCTGCGTATCCTTTTATTGGTGAAAGTGGAGTTTTTAAATCATGGGTTATATTTGAAATCCATTCTTCTCGCATAATATCAGTTTTCTTTTGTATCTCGTCACTTTTATGAATTTCTTCACTCAGAAGATTTAAACTATCATAAACATCAGCAAAAACTCCTTTAATCTTAATTGGTAGATAGCTTCTTTTTGAAACATCACTAACAGCAATTGTAATATTGGAAATACACTTTGTTACCCAGTAACTATAAATGACTCCAGAAATCAAAATTATTAAAAATATAATTACTATAATTGAAAATATAATTGACTTTCCACCTATAAATTTATTACCATCAAAAAACATATTTACTTTAGATATATTTAATGGAAAATGTATAATATAAATAAAATCATTTTTGTTATTTGTAATAGTATTAAAGTATGTAGTGCCATCACTAGAATTATTTTGCTCAACTAATGCTAACAATTCAGAATTAGAATAGTAATTTTTATGGTCTTTGGGTTCCGAAAATCCATAAACTGTATTTCCATTAGAATCTAAAATTTGCAACCACAATTTGTTTTCTTGAAGTTTTTCTAAACCATATTCTTTTATTTGTGGTTTATTATCTATAAACATTATTTGTTCATTAAAATCTTCTGTAAATTTTTTAGCCCAATCACTATGAACATACTTCCCATTTGGCTGTTGAATAGTAATAAGGGATAAGAAAATGCCTATTACAATAAAAATTAAACAAAGAAAAATTACGAAAAAAATAAGGTATGAATGGAGTATTGTCTTGTAACTAGGTTTACGCATTTAATCAACTCTTTTCTTAAGCTTGTATTTTGATTTAAAAATATAACTATCTATATAAATTATATTTATATTACTTTATGTTATCAATATAGTTATTGTCTTCAATAAATTCAAATAAAAGTATCTCAGCATATTAAACAATATAAAGAAATTCTTCATATAACTGTCTTTATAGGGGATACTTTATAAAAGAACTAAAAAATTATAACATATAAAACTTTCATAGATAAATAACAATATTAGTAAAAATATTAAAACACTATATAAAATTCACAAATATTAAGAATAATGAAACACTTGAAATTACTTATATCAAGAAAAATTTATATAATATAAATTGGTCAAATATGTTATAATATTAAATTGTGACAAGTTCATGGAGGTGTTTATATGAAAAAACAAAAGTCGCCAATTTTACTTGAGATGTTTGGTCTATTTTTTGGTTGTATATCAATGAGTATTGGTATAAATATGTTTTTAAAACCACATACAATTGCTCCAGGGGGGCTTAGTGGTCTATCATTAGTATTAAACAAAGTTACAGGACTTCCAGTATCAGCCATCATGTTAATTATAGGTATACCATTAGTAATACTTGCTTTTAGAATTATGGGAACAAAAAATTCATTAAAAACGTTATTTGGTACAATCGTGTTTTCTGCTATAGTCCAATTAACAGACCCATTATCAAAATTAAGATTTACTGATGACTTACTATTATCTGCTATTGCAGGTGGAATATTAGTTGGTATTGGTTTAGGAATAATGTTTAAGTCAGATGCTTCTACTGGGGGGACAGATTTAATTGCACTCATACTTAGTAAAAAATTCCCAGGAATAAAAGCTACAAAATTCATGTCATGTTTAGATGGAATGGTTGTTATATCTTCTGGTATAGTAAATCGTAGTTTAGAAACTGCTCTTTACTCTGGTATAGCACTTTGTATATTAATAAAAATAGCAGACATGATAATAGAAGGATTTGACCATTCAAAAGCATTTTTTATTATTTCTGATGAGCCAGAAAATTTAAGAAAAGCTATAACTGAAGAACTTGATAGAGGTCTTACTATTCTAGATGGTAAGGGTGGATATACTAGAGAAAATAAAGAGGTCTTATTAGTTGTAGTTTCTAAAAAACAAGAGCTTTATCTAAAGAGATTGGTTAAAAGAACTGACCCTACTGCATTTGTTATAGTTACAGATGTACATGAAGTTCTTGGAGAAGGATTTAAAAAATTAGAAAATTAATTATAAAGTTAATACTTTAATTAATTTTGCTTAATAAGAATTTTATATAAAAAGGCATGAGTCTGAAAGTCTCATGCCCTTTTGTTTAAACTTTATTAGTATATTAAATACTTATATCTATTATTTTCTCAATTCATATTGATAACAAGGAACATTTTTTACAATACTACCAACATGAATTTTCTTAATATGTTTTCCCATACATTTAAATCCTAGCAAATCTAATGATTTTGTAGAATTCTGATTTTCTTCATATGTTATAGCAATGATTTTTTTTAAGTTTAGTTCTCTAAACCCATACTGTATTACTCTTTTAGTTATCTCAGTAGCAAAATCATGCCCCCAATAGTTTGGGTTGATACATATACCTATTTCTGCTTCTAATGCTTTGGGATTTATATTATTAAACCCCATATTTCCAATAACTTTATTGTCTTTTTTATATACTATAGCAAAATGACCAATCTTTCCTTTTTTATACGGATTTAGAAAAAAAGATTTTATAAACTTTCTTGTGTCTTCTAAAGATTTGTGTTCACTAAATGGTAAATGCTTTACTACTACTTTATTTTTATAACAATCAAAAAAATCTTCAACATCCTCTAAGGATGCAGGTCTTAGTATACAGTTTCTAGTTTCTAAGGTTTTCATTTGAGGATATCCAGAATCAGACATTTCTAATCCCCCTTTATACATTAATCTAAATATACTGTTCATATTTAAAATACGATATTAATTATATAAATGTTCTCAAATTAACCTTATTTCTATTTTTAATAAAAACTAGCTTATTATATGAATCTTTCAAACGTACAAACTTGTATCTACTTTGTATATCAACACACTTGTTATATACATTCTAAATTACATATTATTTGAAATCATACTTAAAAATTCTTTCGTTGCTAAAGACAAGGAGATATCCTTTAAATGACAGTACCCTATACTTCTCTTAGGTATTGGCTCTTTTATATCCAATTTAAATAATTTTTCGCTTTCCAAATAATCTATACTGAATTCTTCTATAACACAAGATACGCCAAGATTTATGTACGCAAATTCTAAAAGTAATTCATGAGAACCTAATTCTATATCTGGGTTTAGTTTTATACCTTTTGATAAAAAATATTCATTTACATACAACCTTGAATTTGCTTTATTTTCCAACATTATCAAAGGCAATGTATTTAATTCTTCTAATGATATTTTTTTACCTTTATATTCTATGTAATCATCTGCACATACAAATATATCATGTATTTCAATACACTCAACAATATTTAGTGAATCATCTTCTATTGGCATATTTATAATTGCTATATCTATATTTCCATCTTTAAGTAGAGATATAAGTTCTCTACTTGTTCTATTTATTGTAGATACATGTATATGTGGATACTTCTTATGAAAGATTTCTAAATACTTTAATAAGAAAAAACGTGCAGCAGTATCTCCTACTCCTATTTTTAAAGAACCATATTCTAATTTTTTAAATTTATTTATTCTATCTTCTCCAGATGCTATTAGCTTTAATGCAGTAGTTATATGTTCACTTAAAATCTTTCCCTCTGGTGTTAATTTTACACCTTTATTATTTCTATAAAACAGTATAGTGTCCAATTGTTCTTCTAATTGTTTTATTGACTGGCTTACAGCTGGCTGTGACATAAATAATTCTTTGGCAGCAAGAGAAAAACTCTTATTACTTGCAACTGCATTAAAAATCCTATATAGTTCAAGTTTTATATTCATATATAATTACTCCTTATGTCAAATATTAGTATTATTTATTTTACTTATAATCATATTTGAATTATAATATACATGGTACTAATATGACAATATTAATTCTTTAGGAGGATTTTGAATAATGAATAGATTAGTTGGGACTGTTTCAAGAGGAGTTAGAGCGCCTATCATAAGACAAGGAGATGACTTAGTCAAAATAGTTGTTGATTCTGTTTTAAATGCGTCAAAAAGTGAAAGCTTTGAAGTTAGAGACAAAGATGTAATTGCAGTTACAGAAGCTGTTGTAGCTAGAGCACAAGGAAATTATGCTCATGTTGATAATATTGCGACAGATGTAAAAGATAAATTTGGAGATGATACTGTTGGTGTTATATTCCCAATTTTAAGTAGAAACCGTTTTGCAATATGTTTAAAAGGAATTGCAAAAGGATGTAGAAAAGTTGTATTAATGTTAAGCTACCCTTCTGATGAAGTTGGAAACCATTTAATAAGTATTGATGAACTTGATGATAAAGGAATAAATCCTTGGTCAGATGTTTTAACAGAGGAAAAATATAGAGAGTTATTTGGATATAATAAACATACATTTACTGGCGTAGATTATGTTGATTATTATAAGAATTTAATTAAAGATTGTGGTGCAGAAGTAGAAATTATATTTGCCAATAATCCAAAAACTATTCTTGACTATACAACAAGTATTTTAACTTGTGATATACATACAAGACAAAGAACAAAGAGAATTTTAAAGCAAAATGGTGCTAAAAAAGTGTATTCTCTTGATGATATAATGACATCAAGTGTAGATGGTAGTGGGTATAATGACCAATACGGACTTTTAGGTTCAAACAAAGCTACAGAAGAAACAGTAAAATTATTCCCTATAAATTGTGATGAGGTTGTAAACAAAATTCAAGGTGACATAAAAGAAATCACAGGTAAAAATGTAGAAGTAATGGTTTATGGAGATGGAGCTTTTAAAGACCCTGTAGGGAAAATATGGGAGTTAGCTGACCCAGTAGTATCTCCTGCTTATACAAAAGGTTTAGAAGGAACTCCAAATGAAGTGAAATTAAAATATTTAGCAGATAATGATTTTGCTGACTTATCTGGTGATGAATTAAAAGAAGCTATTTCTAAATACATAGTTGAAAAAGATAATAAATCTGATGATTTAACAGGAAATATGGTTTCTCAAGGTACTACTCCAAGAAGATTAACAGACCTTATAGGTTCTTTAGCAGATTTAACATCTGGAAGTGGAGATAAAGGTACTCCTATTATTTACATACAAGGATACTTTGACAATTATACAAAATAATTTTTTTAAAGAGGATTTTATTTCTCTATATTAAATTTAAAATTTATTAAAACCTCTTAATTGATACATTTTACTATGTATCAATTAAGAGGTTTATTTAATGGCTTTAGAAATGACTAACTCTAAGGTATTTTCAGATTATATAAACATTCTTATTTAGATTTATACAATTCTAACTCTTGCTTATTTCTGAGATAATATCATTTTTTAAAATTTGCTTTACTGGAATAATAACTGCAACGATGCTGATAATAATATTTAAAACAATCATGCCTATATAGAGGGGTGCATTTACTTCAAAGATTGGATTTATATATAAATATACGCGTTTTACCATAAAATAAATCATAAATTGTCCAATAATACTTCCAATTATCATTATAATACTTGCATATAATCCATATAAGAAACCTTCTCTCATCATCATAAGTAAAAACCTATTATCCGTAATACCCATAGCTCTTAAAATCCCAAATTCATGTCTTCTTGAAAAAACTAAGTAACTTACTGTATTGATAATATGAAACAGACTTATTGCTAGAAGTACAAATACAATACCATATATAAATAAAAGTTTTTGATTTAAATAGGTATTATTTTTTTCAATAGCTATGGTATAGTCTGTTACTATACATCTCTTTATATTATTTACAACACTTTTTATATCTTCAGACAACTCTATGCTATTACTTTCTTTTGTCTTTTTTATACTTACTGAATTGTAATTTTCAATATTAAAGTTATTCTTCATTTGTTCATTTGTCATAACTATATCCATACCATAGTCGCCAATAAAATATATGTTATTAGCCATTACACGTTTTACAGTAGCAGCAACTACAAATTCTTTTGTTACATAATCATCCTTATTTTCTTCTTTAAATTTAACAATTTCACCTGTTGGTTTCATTGTTTTTGGTACTTTAACCTTTATTGTATTTCCTGGTTTTATATCCACTGCATCATACATACCAGTCCCATCCATAGGTAATCTAACTATAACTTTATTATTTTTGACCATATCGTCATGATTAATTTTTCCATCTATGATATAAGAATTTAGCCCTTCTAACATTCCATTGTTATATCCATATATATTGGTTTTTAAAAGGTATCCACCTTCGCTTTGTTTTGTACAAATACCATTAAAAAAATTCTTTATTCTATAATCTTTCTCAAGAGGTTTAAAGAAGTTTTTCCAAAATAATTGTTTTTCTTTAATTTGTATAGCTCCAAACAAATACTTTACTGGATAAACTCGTGATACTCCCTCAACCTCATTGAGTCTTGAAATTTTACCTTTAGGTATACCTATATCAAAATCGGTTGTTTGCATAGTTACTTGGTAGTCAGAATTTAAACCATCATCAGCTTTCATTGTAAGTTCATTATTATTTTTAGTAAGCTGTATAGAGTAACTGGAACATAGGAAAATAATCCCACCAAGTGACAATGAAAATAAAATACCCACAAACATTCCCTTTTTTTGAGTCATGTATTTATGAGATAGTACCTTTGTCATATTAGAATGTCTTACACTTTCTAAAGTCCTTTTTTGCTTATTAGTGACCTTAAAATTTTTCATGGATTCTATACTAGAATATTTATTTAATTGATGTACAACACGCACAGTAATTAAAATTAACAGTAATAAAATAAATAAGAATCCCAAATAAATAGATTTTTCGCTTATAAAAAATGCTCCTGGAGTAATATCACTGCTCAAAAATATATGTGGAAATCGTTCATATATTGTAGATGCTACTCCAATACCCAATATACAACCTATAGGAAATCCAATAATAAAAAGTAAAAATAACTCTAAAAATAGTAAGAATAAGAGTTGTTTATTATTGGCACCTAATACTTCTAAAACTCCATATTGTGATATTCTCTGAAGTATTGAAACGTGGAAAATACTATATACTGCTGCTGCGCCAAATACTCCAACAAGTAAGATAATTGCATTTGTATTTAGCTCTAGATTTTTTAAGAACTCAAATATATTATATTTTTCTATGCCTTTTGGAGGCTTTACTCCAAATTCAATTGATAAGTGCCAATTTACATGAGCGTTTTCTTTTGATATATTGAATTTTTTTATAAATTTAGAGTTTTGCTTATTTATATTTTTATTTTCATCATACTTTACATAAACTAAATAAGAATTATTTTCTTTAGGTTGTGAATAATCATTTACAAATCCTTGCATATCAGTTTTGGGATTTGTAAGATTTGATAAAATACCACATAATTTATAAGTTTTACCATCTAATTTAATTGTCGTTCCAATCTCTTTTTTTACATTTAAATTATTTAGTGAATATGTGTCAAAAGCTATCTCTCCATCTTTACTAGGAAGACTTCCTTGCAATAATTTTCTACCTGTCATATCTAGGTATGATGAATCTGCATTTAAAAATTCTATAATAAAAGGTTCATCTATATGAGATTTAGCATTTGTAACTCCAAGTTTATCTATAGTGTATTTTTTTGATTTTTTATTTTCTTTAATTTTTTTTAGTTGTTTCTCGTTTACTTTATAGTAAAAATGATAATTTCCACTATCTTCCCTTATTTTTTCGATTGCACTTTTATTTGCACTATGAACTAGAGAACCAATTCCTGTCAAGAGTGCTACTGATAATACTATGCTTAAAAATATAGATATAGATTGTTTTTTATAATGTTTAATATATTGAATTGCAAACTTTATCAAAGACATCATAGTACTCCACCACCATTATTTACTACAATTCCATCTTCAATATGTATAATTGAATCACATACTTGTGCTATATTTTCATTATGTGTTACCATCAGTATCGTTTGATGAAATTTTGCACTACTTTCTTTTAATAAACATACTACTTCCATTGTGGTTTTACTATCAAGATTTCCAGTTGGTTCATCTGCTAATATAAGTGCAGGTTTATTTGCTAAAGCCCTAGCAATTGCTACTCTTTGTTGCTGTCCACCAGAAAGCTCATTTGGAAACTTTAGACGCTTATCCCAAATCCCCAATGTATTCATCAACATTTCAATATATTCATGGTCTACATTATTTCCTCTATCTAATGTAACAGGAAGAGTTATATTATCATAAGTGTTCAGTACTGGTATTAAACTGTAGTTTTGAAATATAAACCCTATATTTCTTCTTCTAAATACTGTTAAATCTTTTTTTCCTATTTTAGATATATTCTTTCCTTTAATTATTACATCACCTGATGTTGGATTATCTAATCCACCTATAATGTTTAATAATGTGCTTTTACCAGAACCAGAAGTTCCAACTATAGCAGTAAACGTAGCTCGTTCAATTTCTATGCTTACTCCATTTAAAGCTTTGACTTTAGTCTCATCTTTTCCATAGTGTTTTACTAAATTATTCGTCATTAATATACTCATTTAATTTCTCCTTTCAGTACAGGTATATGTTCTTATAAGATATTGTAAATGACGATAATTACACTCAACCTACAAAGTTAATTTAAACTCTTACAGTTTTGTAAGAAGATACTAAAACAACTTCCATTTCCTAACTTAGATTCTACTATAATATTCCCATTTTCTTTTTCTAAAATTAACCTTGCAAGATATAGACCAATCCCTGTTCCATTTTGATTTTCTACATTCTTGCTTCTATAAAACCTTTTAAAAATATCATTTAACTCTTTACTATCAATGCCTATTCATTCATCTTTAATAGTGATTTTAGTATACAATTCCATTTTTATTATAGAGACAGTAATTACACTATTTGATGGTGAGTATTTTATTGCATTTTCTAATACATTTACAATTGCTTCTATAGTCCATTTTTTATTATGAACTAGTTTTACATCTGAAAATGGTTCTAGATTTATCCTTATATTTTTAGCTTCTGCTTTATTAAAAACAGTACTAATACTTTGCAGAATAGTATCTTTTATTAATAGTTCATCTACCTCAAAATTAATGACTCCATCTTCTAATTTAGTCATCTTAAATAGAGATTGTAATAACCAATCAATCTTAAAGGTTTCATTTTTCATCTTTTGTAAAAACTCCTTTTTCTGTGATGTAGAAATATTCATATTCTCCAGAAGCTCGCAATAAATAGTTATATTTGAAAGTGGAGTTTTTAATTGATGTGACATATTTGAGATTAAGCTTTTAATTGCTTCTTTTTCTAATTTTGACTGTTCTACTTCTATTTCTATCATATCTTTAACTTTTTTTACTTGGTGAGAAATTTTTGATAATCTTGTATCTTTAGTATCTGAATAAGTAACTTCTTTACCTTCCAATATTTGATTTAACATTAAGCTCAATTCATCATATCTATTTTGATTTTTTTTAGTGATTATGATACATACAGCTACTATACATATCATAAAAGCTAATACCAACATCTTATTCTACCTCGTTCCATAGATACCCCATTCCATAAGCTGTTTTTATATATTTTGGATTAGAGGGATTATCTTCTACTTTTATTCTAAGTCTTCTTATATTTACAGATACAATATTCTCATCAACATAATTTTCTTCACTATCCCAAATATGATGCAAAATTTGTTCCTTTAATAATATCTGACCTTTATTTTCAATTAGGTAACTTAGAAGCTTATATTCTACAGAGCTAAGTTCTAAACATTCTTCATTTTTATATACTCTAAGTAAGTTTTGGTCCAATTTTATTCCATTAGAATATATTACTTTATTATTTAATTTTTTTCTTATTGCTACTTTAACCCTTGCCTTTAATACAGATAAAGAGAATGGTTTTGTAATGTAATCATCAAGTCCTATTTCTAATCCTTTTACCTCGTCAATTTCTGAGTCTCTTGCAGTAAGCATTATAATTGGTGTATCTGACTTTTCTCTTATTAACTTACACACATCAAATCCATTTCCATCTGGGAGATTACAGTCCAAAATTATAAGGTCTATATTTTTATTATTAAATACATGCAATCCTTCTTGTACTGTGTAAGCCTTAAATACATTAAATCCATCACTTTTAAACGCATAAAAAAGGCCTTCGTTTAAGTTTATATCATCCTCAATAATTAATAAGTTCAATTTTACACTCCTTTAAATTTCAATTATTTTTGTCTTGTTATAGTTTTAATATACATTTATTTCACTAAAAAGACTGTAATTAAATTTGTTTTTCAAATCTAGTTACAGTCTTATATCTTGTACTTACTCTTCATTCTTAGAATATGCCTCATAAAACATTTTGATTGAATCTAAATTATCATCAGTTATAATAGGTACACCACTTGTACTTAAAAACTCAGATAAAAATTCAATACGCCTGAAATATTTTTCTGTACTATCTCTAAATAATATTGGGTCTAGCCAAATATTAATTAAAATTATGAATACTTCAGATACTTCATCTGGATAATCTGTTTTAAAAATACCTTCTTCTATGCCTTGCTTTATTAGACAAGATAATAAAGGAGTTATTTCAATAGTAGATGCTCGTATATTCTTTATAAAAAAAGTTGGTTTTTTTTGACTGCACATATAATCAATCAATTTTTTTCTTATTTCTGAACTAGATATATATAAAATAAATTCAGATATTTTTTCTCTAACAGTTAACTTAGGATTGTTTAATAATGACTTTAGATTTTCAACTTCTACTCTTAAACTATTTAATACTATCTCTTCAAATAACATTTCCTTGTCTTTAAAATGATAATACACAGCCTCTTTAGATATATCAAGAGTATCAACGATTTGTTGCATAGTTACATCATCATAATCTTGCTCTTCAAATATTTTCCATGCGACTTCTAGTATCTGAGTTTTTATTTTATTAGAGTATTTATTTCTTGACATATAAATTC
The DNA here is from genome assembly GCF_045899875.1 of Clostridioides sp. GD02377. NCBI lineage: Bacteria > Bacillati > Bacillota > Clostridia > Peptostreptococcales > Peptostreptococcaceae > Clostridioides > Clostridioides sp. GD02377. The sequence continues at coordinate 63,248 of NZ_JBJODA010000013.1, read as the reverse complement.
ACTTCTTTCTTTATTAGTTTATACTAATCATTAGTACATTAATTATAATAAGATTCTTTACAATATGTCAACACACTCCATTTAAAGACAACAAAACGTATTTGCTCCTAATTTTTTTAATATTAATATAATTTCCTTATAAAAATATTATAATTAATTATGTAGTTATACATTTCTCAATTTAACTACACTTAAATTGAAAATACAACGTTGTTCTTATATAATTAAATTATACAACAATAATGATATATTTTTTAAGTATATTTTTACTAGGGGGAATAGAGATGAAAAGGGTTGATGAAAGAAATACTATGTTTGCAAGGGCAAATTATAAAAAGGATAGTACTGCTTATAATGACTATTATAAGCAAAATCCTGAGAAAAAAGAAATTGATGATAGTATAAGAAGCAGACCAAACTTATGTAGCGAAGGAACAATGACTTACAACAAAGTAAACTCTCCAATGGCAAGTAGTGCATTTGATTTTTTATCTGATATAAAGTCCTTATGTGAAGGAAACGTTTCTGACACAAAAGTAGATGTAGATGCAAAATCAATGACAAAAAAAATAAAAGGTTTTGCAAAGCAATATGGTGCTTCTGTAGTTGGTATAACTAAATTAAAAGACTATCATATTTATACAAATAGGGGAAGACATGAAGAAAATTATGGAGAAGAAGTTAATCTGACTCACAAGTATGCTATTGTATTTGGATGTGAAATGGATAAAGAAATGATAAATAGAGCACCAATGATATGTGAAGTTATAGAAACATCAAAGTGTTATGTAGATGCTTCTATTGTTGGAATGATTTTAAGTTACTACATAAGAAACTTAGGATATGATGCCAGAAATCATATGGATGCTAACTATTTAGTAATGCCTGTTTTTATAGCTCGTGATGCTGGTCTGGGCGATATAGGAAGAAATGCTATTCTTACAAATAAAGATTATGGTTCTAGACTTAGATTAGGTGTTGTTACTACAGATATTCCACTTTTAGAAGATGAATATGCTGATTTTGGATTAGAAGATTTTTGCAAGGTCTGTAAAAAATGTTCTTTTAACTGTCCTTCTCACTCACTTTCTAATGATATTAAGATTAGTGATGATGGAAAGTATAATTGGGTAATTGAACATGAAACATGTTATATTAAATGGAGATATTTAGGTACAGATTGTGGTATGTGTATATCTGCTTGCCCATTCAGCCAAAATCTTGAAACTATAAAAAATACCACTTCTTTTAAGGGTAATAATGAACTTATTGAAAAAGCTTTAGATGAGTATACTTCAAAATTTGGTAAAAGAATATTTGTACCTGGCAACCCTTCTTGGTTAAAATAGTTCTACTTAGTCAAGAGTCTGTCCTATGATGAATTATAGGACAGATTTTTTATTAAATACATAGATTATGAAGGATTTTTTCTTGATTATAACAATTCAGCAATATTTTAAATTTATAATTGACCTTATAAAATGTCAAACATAAAAGGAGTATATATATGGAAAAGATATTGATTGTGGAAGATGATACTATATTAAATAAAACTCTGTCATATAACCTAACAGAAGATGGATATTTGATTACTTCAAAATTTACAGCTATTTCTGCATTAAAGTCTATTATGGAGTATAAATTCGACTTAATCATTTTAGATGTTAATTTACCAGATAAGAGCGGATTTGAATTATGTAAAGAAATTAAGATGAATTGTGATATACCAATAATTTTTTTAACAGCTAATGATATGGAATACGATATGATTAAAGGTTATGAGCTTGGAGCTTTAGATTATATAACAAAACCCTTTAATATAAATGTATTTAAGCAGAAAGTAAAAGCTCTTTTAAATCATATTACAATAAAAACAAAACAAGATTGCTATGATGATGGATATCTTGAAATTAACTTTTCTGAGCTATCAGCCAACATAAATGGAAATCAAATTATATTTACTCCATTAGAATTTCGTACATTGAAGCTATTTACTGAAAATCCTAAAAACATATTAACAAGAAAAATACTTTTAGAAAAACTCTGGGATATAGATGCTAACTTTGTAGATGAACATACTTTAACATCTGTTATAAGTAGAATTAGAAGTAAGATTGAAAAGGATAATTTTCAATATATTAAAACAGTATATGGTATGGGGTATATGTGGTTGGGTGAAAGAAATGAAATTTAAAAAATTTTCTTTTAGCTCTATTTATTTAACAATTGCCATTGGTCTAATTTTTACAGCCATTCTATTTAGTATAGTAATTTATGTAATAACTGATGATATAAAACTAGTTGTATTATTATTAATATATACAATAATACTTTGTGGATTTATGGCCCTAATAGTATTTTTACTTCATAAAAAAATAACTATGTTTTGTTCTGAAATATGTCATACTTTAGATAGTATGATGAATAGTGAAGACAATATTGAAATTGTATTAGAAGAAGAAACTATTTTATCACGTATCAATCATAGATTAGTTAGAATGTATGAAGTTATTCAAGAAAATCGTCATAATGTTGCTATGGAAAAAGCTAACTTACAAGAATTAGTTTCTGATATATCTCACCAAATTAAAACTCCTATTGCAAATTTAAAGATGATTAATACTACTCTACTCAATCAAAAATTTAAAACAGAAATTCAAAATGAGTTTTTGATGGATATGGAAGGTCAATTAGATAAATTAGATTTTTTGATGCAGTCTATGGTGAAAACATCTAGATTAGAAACAGGTATAATCACACTATCTAAAAAGAAAAATTTAATTTATGAAACAATTGCTATAGCACTTAGTGGAATTTTATTTGATGCTGAAAAAAAGAACATTGAAGTTACAGTCGATTGTGACCCTAATTTATATATAGTTCATGATAAAAAATGGACTTCTGAAGCTATTTTTAATATATTGGATAATGCAGTAAAATACACGAATGCTAATGGGAAAATACATGTATCTACAGAATGTTGGGTTATGTACACCAAAATAGATATCACTGATAATGGAAAAGGAATATCAGAAAGTCATCAAGCAGAAATATTTAAAAGATTCTATCGTGAGGAAGATGTACATGATATAGATGGTATTGGAATAGGTCTATATCTTTCAAGAAAAATTATATCTCTTCAAGGTGGATATATTAAAGTTACATCAGATATTGGAAAAGGGGCTACATTTTCTATATTCTTACCAAATAAATAGCTCTTTAAATATTTTATTTGTGATAATTCTGCAACATTTTGATTTTATACTGTTCTTATAATATATTAAGGAGGTTTTATGATGAGTATTTTACAAGTAATTGATTTGAAGAAATATTATGGTGAAAATTCAAATATTACAAAAGCTCTCGATGGTGTAAGTTTATCTATTGAGAAAGGTGAGTTTATCTCTATTGTAGGTACATCTGGAAGTGGTAAATCAACATTATTAAATATGATGGGAGGATTAGATAATCCTACATCTGGAAAGGTTGTTATAAGAGGTAAAGAATTATCAAATATGACTGACGAACAACTTACAATTTTTAGACGTAGAAACATAGGTTTTATATTTCAAAATTATAATCTTGTTCCTTTGCTTAATGTATATGAGAATATTATTTTACCAATAGGATTAGATGGAGAGACCATAGATAAAGATTTTATACATGAAATTATAAGTATGCTTTCTCTAGAAGAAAAACTATATGATATACCAAGCAATCTTTCTGGAGGACAACAACAACGTGTTGCTATAGCTAGGGCACTTGTAACAAAACCTGCTATTATACTAGCAGACGAACCAACAGGTAATCTTGATAGTAAAACGAGTACAGATGTGTTAGCTTTACTGAAAATGACAAGTGAAAAATTCAATCAAACAATTGTAATGATTACTCACAATAATGAAATTGCTCAACTAACTGATAGAATTATTCGCATTGAAGATGGAAAAATTGATAATTAGGAGGTGTAATATATGTTTAAAAATAACAATCGTGCTTTTATAAGAAAAATAGCTTTAAATGATTTGAAAATTAATAAACTCAAAACATCTCTTTCAGGTATTATTATAATGATTTCTACATGTTTACTGTTAACAGTAGCCTTAGTTTCATATAATGGTTCTGTAGATTTAGTTAATTCATCTCCATATCATGCTATATATAAGTCTGTAAATGAAAAATCAAAAAACATACTATATCGAGATAAAAATTTTAGTGATGTAGGAACATACAAGTTAATTGGCAGTAACAAGAAGACAGATTATATGATGTCAACTATTTATGCAGATAATATAGCAATCAAACTTATGAATTTTCAACCAATGGAAGGTACTATGCCTACAAATAAAAATGAGATTGCTATTTCAGAAAAATACTTACAGCAACTTTCTTTAAATAAAGACATTGGAGACAGTATTAAATTAACTTATCGTGATAATATGACGAATAAAGAAATACAAAGAGATTTTGTTATTGTTGGCATTTTAGAAAATTATTATCAAGATAATGCTAAACAATATTATACAGTTGTTTCAAATGACTATTTTAAGAACACAATTTCTACATCTTTACAAAATAAAAGTAGCAATTTTGATGATACAAGGCCTAACGATGTAGATGTATTAGTAAAATTGTCAGAAGAAAATACAAAGAAAGATTCAGCTTCAATTAAGACACAATTAAAAGATATTGGCTTTTCTTTAGGGATTAAAAAATATAATATATACTTAAATGATAAATATATTGAATCAAATTTAATCGATAGTGAACAGGTTATTACAGTTTTGGCAGTTGGAATAGTTATTCTTTTTTCTAGTATTTTTGTTATATACAGTATTTTTTATGTTTCAGTTGTTAATTCGGTTCATGTGTATGCTAAGTTGAAATCTTTAGGAATGACTTCTTTTCAGTTAAAAAAGATTATTTCTCTACAAGGAAATTTTTTATCTTTTATTTTCATTCCATTAGGTATCATTATATCGTGTATAATTGCTTACATAATTCAACCATTAGCATGGCAGATAATAGATGATTCATTTATAATCTTAATTTTATCACTAGTAATGTACTTAACTGTTAGAATTTCTCTGCATAAACCTGCTAGAATTATTTCCAAAATATCTGCTATTGAAGCTATGCAATACACAGAAATTAAATTTAGAAAAAAAATAAAAAACTTTAATTATATAAATATTAAAAATTTAGCCTTAAAAAATATTGAGTCAAATAAAAAGAAGAACTTAATTGCATTAATCTCACTAAGTATTAGTGGAATTTTATTTATTTCAATTGCTAATCTTGCTAATTCGATAAATTTTAAGAAACAGTTGTCACAACAATTTGTATATAACGAAAATTACCTTGTTAGCATTAAGAGTGATAATTTATATGAACGCATTACACAAATTCAACAAAACAACCCATTAACAGATTCCCTTAAAAATGAGATTGAATCTATTCATGGAGTAAAAAAAGTAATTGAATCTAAATCAATTAAAGGTAGTCTTATAGAACCTTCTATCAAAGATAAAGATGAAAAACAATTTACTACTTTAATTAAAGGTCTTACACCTGAACTTTTAAAATCATTTGAAGAATATATTGTAAGTGGAAAATCAGATTATAAAAAACTTAACTCAGATGATTTAATTGTAAATAAGTATAGAGCAAAATCCTATGGATTAGATTTAAAACTTGGAGATACAGTTACATTTGATATTTTTAGTGGAAATAATATTATTAAAAAACAAATGAAAATTAAAGGAATTATTGATAATTCTAATACAGGTAGTATGTTTTTTGCTTTGGATAAAACCTTAGAATCTCTAACTCCATATAATACAAGCTTAGATTTTTCTATTTTGGTAGATAAAAAATATTCTAAAGAAGTTGAAGAAAAGTTGCTAAGTATCATTCAGGAACATTCTAGTTTAATGCTTTATTCATATGAGGATGATTATAAAATGATTACTAGAGCATTTAAGTATATAGTTGTAACTTCATACATTTTTGTTGGTTTAATTTCTTGTTTTGGTATACTAAATATGACCAATATTCTAATAAATAGTGTTTTAATCAGAAAAAGAGAATTTGCTTTACTTCAAGCTGTTGGAATGACAAAAAAGCAACTTCGAAATATGCTTTACAGAGAAGGTTTAAATATAAGTATTAAAGCTGTATGTATTTCAAGTTTATTAGGTTATTTGGGTTCAAGTTTACTTTGTACTTTTATAAAAGATGTAGTTAGAGTAGATTTTATTAATTTTAACTTTTCTATATTTACTATTTTAATTTTTTCTTTTGTATTAATTGGAATACAAGTTTTAACAACTGAATTACTTGTAAGAAATATAGAAAAAAAATCACTTACAGAACGCTTGCGCTCTCAATAAAAAAATAGGAGTTACAATTAATCTATCAGTAGATAGTTGCAACTCCTATTTTAACTTTAAATACTTTTCTTTTTTTCTAATATTTCATATATACAATCTTCTGTTGAGTTAATATCTTTTTCTCTTCTCTTTTTAGAATCGATTAAAACAAAATACAGTATAAATCCTACAACAAGTCCCCATGTTCCACCTTTAGCAGCAATCACACCTCCCATAAGCCCAATTAATCCCTTCTCTACACCAGTATTACATAGTTCCATTGACAACTTTGTACATAAATAACCTTGAACTAAGAGTGTCACTGAAAGTGCTAATGGTATAAGAGGAGTAGCAATCTGAGCAACTGGATAAAAACATATGAAAATAGCTGAAACCCACACTAATGTACCCATACCACTAAAAATGGACTGCATTGCTTCCTTTCCAACCTTATATCTTTGAGCAACACTTCCAGTAAGTGTCGCAGCTAATGGACCACACATTGGTATATATGGAGAAATAACTGCCATAACAATATTTCTTATACCACTTATAATATTAGACCTATTTGAATTGAAATCTATATATTCATCTTTTCTGTTTTCACTTTCAGAAAGTACTAAATTTTCACCTGTTATAAAATCACCAAATGCAATTATATATATCATAAAAGCCATTGGTAACCCTTGTATAAATAACATCATGTTTGGAAAACCTATTCCAAGAGGAGATACTGTATTTATTAAATTTTTTAAGTCTACTATGTAAATTATTTTATCAAAACTCAAACTAGGAATTCCTATTTCTTTGCTAAATATACCTACAATTAAACTCACTAAAATAGCTGATACTACTCCATATTCTCCTAAATGAAATAGAAATTTATTTTTAACTTTTAAAGTGTCAAATCTTTCAGAAAACATTACAAAACAGGCAACCAAAATTCCTACTGTTATAGCTATTGGATAAGAATCAAATCTACCTTTAGGACTAAATTCTGATATTACAGTAGAGATACCAACACCCATTAATATCCCACCTTTAATAGAATTTGGTATTTTACTAACCAACTTTCCAGCTACTCCAGTTATTCCCATCAAAATAAATATGATTCCTAAATCTATTTGTAAAGCTGTTAATGCTTGTATTCTTTCAATGCCCATGCTAAACTTTAATAAATATGCAGTTGTAAGAGTTATAGAAGCCGTAATCCAACCAGGTACAACTGGGTCTCCCATAAAAACATGTAAGCAGTATAATATGGAGTTGATTATAGCCATACTCCATGCTACTTCATAAGGTAATCCCAAAATTTGTGTACTAAGACCAATAGTTCCTAAACTTGTCATACTTGATATTATTCCTTGAATAGCTTCTGGTTTCTCAAACTTGTAATGTATAAATGGAATTCGTATCTTGAACAATCCAAATTTTATATGAGGTTGCTCTATTCTAGTGAGTCTTTCCATAATTTCACTCCACCTTTCGATAACTCTTATAAATTTACAACCTTATAATTGTTTATAAATTATCAATGTCGTTAAAACTAGTATATAACATGCAAATTGCATAAACAATAAATTAAATTTATAAAATTGATAGATTTTGTGCATATATGGAAAGACATCTTCATTTTTATTTGTTTATATCACTTGATAAAGGCTCTTTATAAAACTCAATAGTTCTTTTCCATGATTCAAATTGCCCTTGTGTATTTCCTTCTATCGTTCCTCCTGAAGAAAAGATACCTCCACCTACATTCATACATAAGGTCTCTTTTAAAGGTATAACATATGGAATTGGTAATGGATGCCCCATATTATTATATGTTAATAATTCTACTTTACATGGATAATTGTTTTCTTTAAGTATTTCTAATGCCTCTAAACAAGCATCATAACTATTCCATATATTATCTTTTTTCCCAGCAATCATAAGTATGTCTGCTTTGGAATTTTCTATTCTTATTCTAGCTTCATTTCTATTATTCGCTCTTTCAAGATTTTTTTTATAAGAATTGGCAAATCCAAATGGAATTCCTTTTGAGATATCTTTCTTTTGTTCTTCAAGAAAGATATCATCATCTAAGTGGATATATGAAAATGGTTCCCCTTTATACGACCATGATGAAGTATCTTTTCCATTCTCCAATCCATTAAGAGCTTGGAAACAATAAGTATGTGGAGCTGATACTACAACTTTTTTAATCTGTTCATATTTTGAGGCAAGTAAAAGTGCTAACTCTCCACCCTTTGATGTTCCATGAATAAAGATTTCTTTAGTATTAGTAATTTCATTTTCACTAATCCATTTAAATACTTTTTCAAAATATTCTAATGGAACTTCTTCTAATTTATCTGGTAGACCCTCTAAGGCAAAATAAGCAACTGTTAGTACATTGAATCCCCTAGATGCAAGTGGAGCTGCTAAAAGGTCTAGAGCATCTAAACTTCCATCAGAACCACCCAACATTAGAATTGTTTTATTATTAGAATTTTGTTTATAAAATAATTTTCCTATAAATTCATCAGATATGTATTTTGTAGTAATATCATGTGATTTAAATAGTCTTTTCAGTTTAACTTCTTTTCTTTCATTAGAAGATTCAAATATCATATTCATGATTATTGGCTTATCTATAGATATATTTTCTGCAAAATTATTACCTTCAGTTTTAGATTTTTCCAGCGAATAAATTAATCCCATACAGTCAGGATTTTTATAAGTACCTTCTATAGGTTCAACTGAATCTAAATCTACTTCTCCCTTTTCATTTGAAGAAAATACTCCATAAGAAGAGAATTCTTCTCCCTTACACCATGGAAATTCCATTTTCATACTTACTTTAAGTTTAGTATTTGGAGTCAAATCTGAAACTATAATCTTAAGTCTTTCATCTACAAACGATTCTAAATTGTATACATTTACTTTCATAATCCATTTCTCCTTATAATATTAGTGATTTATATATTTAAAATAACTTTATCCAATGTAATATGAATCCTCTAAATTAAGACATCATATTGACTATTTTATTGTATCAACTCATAAACTCTTTGTCAATATGATGTCTTTTTATTCATTTTAAATTATCACTAATATACTCTCTCTATTTAATATCATCATAAATAAAAACCACTCTTTCTAAAGAATGGTTTTTGATAAATGTTATTTTATATTGACAAGTTTCTCTTTTAATTTAAATTTATATAACTAGATATTTTTTATTTAATATCTAATTATATCATGCATTTGCAAAAGTATATATGGCATTAATTCTTGCTATATATAAATTTTCATCGCTACATCCAATATATTTAGCATATTTCTCTATCTTTTCTTTTGCATTTTCAACATCACTTTCATCACTCTCCATTAACTCATTTATATAAATATCCATTAATGAAGCTTTATAATCTTTTATATCATAACCTAAAAATTCAGTTAATCTCTCAATTTCCTTATTGAAATCTCCATCTTCTTTCACCAAAAATTCGTATACATCTTCTCTATATGGATTTAAGGTTATTATTTGTTTTACAACCTTACATTCATCAGCTTTTCCAATAAAGCCATCTTTATAATTATTAAATAATGCATTAGATTTTTTTATAGATTCTTCATCAATATAAGAATGTACCTCAGTTACCCTATTTTCTATAAGAGCATCCACTACAGCATAATGAATTTTAAAACAATCATTATATAAATAATTACTCATTTTTTTTACTGTTGATTCTATTTCTAAAAAACTAGCATGACCATTTTTTTTATTTTTATTTGGAATGATAAAAGTTTTATTCAAATTATTAAAAAGTCTCTTAAAATCCAAGTATTTTTCGCAATAAACACTTTTAAAGGTATCGATATCTATAGTTATAATTCCAAAACTTACTATAGTCTCAATGCCTTTCTTAAAAGATTCCTCTATATATTTTTCTCCTAAATTTAAACCTCTATCTGATATTTGTTTTAAATTTTGAAAATTATTTAAACAATCTCTTTCAAAGTTTTTAGAAATTTCCAAAGCGTATAGTTTAAAGATTTTCCTTATCTTATTATAATTATTTTTCGTATCATCAAATCTGATAATAGCTCCATTTACATCAAAAGTAATCATTGAGTTTTAACCTCCCCATTAGTTTCATCAATAAAATAAATTTAATATAAACTTTATAATCATAATATTAAACTTATTTATACTATAATTATTAATTTGATGATAAAAGCTATTTTCCTTCTAAATAAAAAATTTGTCTAAAGTTTTTAAAAAAATTAGACAAATCTTAGACTATTATTCTTTAAATTATTCCAAATACTCCAAATAATATTGGTATAAATATAGCTGGCAACAAATTTGCTACTTTTATATTTGTTAGTTTAAGTACATTTAAACCGAGACCTATAATCAGTAAACTTCCAGCTGCTGTCATCTCTGTAACTACAGGGTCACTTAAGAATCCATTTAAAAACGATGCACCTAAACATATAATACCTTCATATAAAAATACGGATATTGCAGAAAACATTACACCTATACCTAAAGAAGCAGTGAATATAATAGAAGCTATTCCATCTATTACAGATTTTACAAATAATGTATCATGACTTCCTGTAAGTCCACTTTCTAGTGCTCCAACTACTGCCATAGCTCCTATACAAAATAATAAACTAGATGATATAAAACCTTCCGCAATAGAATCTTTTTTATTTCCTTTAGAGAATTTACTTTGTAAAAAAACTCCTAGTTTGTTTACCCATTTATCTATATCTATTAACTCTCCTATTAAAGCACCTATAGCTATAGATGTTATTGTTACTAACGTATTTTTCCCCTCTAAAGCTCCTGATATACCGATATACAATACACATAAAGCAATTCCATTCATTATAGTATCACTTACTCTTTGAGGTAGTCCTCCTTTAATTATAAGACCTACTATACATCCACCTGCAATTGCTAGACTATTTGCTATTACTCCAAACATTTTTTCTCCCCTCGATTAGCTAATTAAAATTTACTCATATTATCAAAACTTAAACATCAATAGTTTGTAGTGGATATTTTAAATATTCCAAAAATTCTTCAAATCCTTTTCTAGATATATTTACAGTTTTAGTATTTATATTTGGATGAAAATTTAAGAAATCTTCTTTAATTACATCCTTGTCTATGTAAAGCTCCACTTTTCTTTCTGTGTCATTTATCAATGAAAAAGGATTTACACTTCCTGGAAGAAGTTTAAGTACATTGTATAATCTTTCAGGCGAAGCAAATGATAACCTAGAACTTCCTATCTTATCTTTAAGTGAGTTTAAATCAACCTGCTTTTCTCCTTTAACTACAATAAGGTAATACTTATTTCCTTTAGCATTTCTTAAAAATAAATTTTTACATTGACATCCTTTTGTTATTTCATCCAAAATTACTAGTTGTTCTGCTGTATATACAGCTTCATGCTCTACTACATCATATTCAATATTTAATTTGTCCAAGACACTATATATTTTAGTTTCATTAATTCTCACTTCATTTTCGTCTTCTTCTTTCATAACTTTATCTTTCAAATCATTCATATTTCTCTTTTCTCCTTAAACACTTTGTTATTTCTATACCCTCTTTAAGATATTACTCTACAATAGCTATTGCTCTTACTGGAGCACCATCAGCGTCATTATACTTAAATGGAGCTGCTATAAATAGAAATTTTTCTGGAACATTTTCTAGATTTGTAAGATTTTCTATTATTATTTTACCTTTTTCAAATAGAATATGATGCACTTTAAAAACTGATGTATCATATCTATCAACTGATAGCATGTCTATGCCTATACCTTTTATATTAGTATCAGCTATATAATTTGCAGCTTCTTCTGTTAATGTAGGATAACCTACATAGTACTGCTTTTTACCCCAAAACTTTGACCAACCTGATTTAAATATTATAAAATCACTACGTTTTATTTCATCTTCATATTTTTTTAGATATTCTAGCTCTATATTCTTATTTCCTTTTTCAAGTTCCAATACATAAGCTTTTCCAACAAAATTTTCTATATCCAATTTGTCTAGGGTCTCACCTTTAGTATACATATGTCTTGGTGAATCCATATGAGTTCCATTATGAGAAAATACACTAATAAGTGTTTCTTGATAACCATTTTCTTCAATAATTGCTACTTTTTTGATATCTGGTCTGTTAGGCTCTGCATATACAGGCATGTCGTTATGTGTCACATGAGTTAAATCAAAAACCTTCATTTTTATATACCCCCTATGTTTTATTTTCTATTATATACCTAAATTCACTTTATTTCTATCAGTTTTTATTCCATTATATACCATACTAATATATAGTTTTTATAAATTTCAAGGGATTTACAGAAAAATCTTGAAAAGAATTATCAGTAAATATAACATCTTCTCCTAAAAAACGTTTGTATCTTCCTTCTTCTTTTTTCAATGTAATTCTTTGTTTCTGTGAATGATTGTTAAAAACCATTATTTTAAGTGGAGCTTTTTTTCTATTTGTCTGAACTCTTTTTAACATGTATTTTATATGCATATCAGCTTCAGGAAATGAATATCCACAAAATATTAAAAGGTCAGTATCTCTTAACGTTTTTTCTGTTTCATTCCAAACATTACTTAAAAATATATTTGACATATTCTTAAAATATGTTGGTGGGACTATAATAGGTTCTGTCAATTCACCACATTCTAGACATTTTGTTTCTGAACTATTTTCAATAAGTTTCATGACACCACCTTCATGTGGGGTAAGAGTTACACTATTACAAATAGGGCAATAAAGCCAATTTAATGACCCATGTACCTTATATAATTTTATTAGTGGTTCTTTTGGTTTTCTCCAATTTATTTCTTCCTTAAAATTAGTAAATTCCACACCATAATCAAGCATAATTGGAGAATCATTTTTGTCCCTTAAACCAGTGACTGTATTGTCTATATGTATATCATAATTTGCACTAATAAAAGTGGTATCAAGAAGTAAATCACTTTCTAAAAGGTTTTCAACTAAAAGTTTATGATATTTACTATCTGTTCTAGGTGTATTATGAATTGCTTCAGCCATTAATAATATTAAGTATTGTCTCAAAAAACGTATACTATCACTTCTATTATTTAGATTTTCTAGACCAAAGTTTCTAAAGGCCTCTCTTCTTTGTTCTGCTAAATCCAAAAGACCTAGAACTTCCTCAAATGTAGGAAAGTTTGCATTATCTAGATTATCTTTTACTATATCAATGTTGAACATCTGTTTAAAAAAATTGTATAATTCTCTATTCATATTGGTATTATAGTTTTTAGGATTTAGTTTTTTAAAATATTCACTAAAAAGTTCATTTTGAATAGGTAAATTTTCTGCTGCTGAAGCTCCTGCTCCTAAAAATATAGCTATTTTCATATGATTCCTCCTAATATAAATATTACTACTGTTTTTTATATCTATTAAATATTCATATCATATCTTTAATAATACAACAATAAAGCTGTCTCTTCCTAGAAAAAATCCTATTACAAGACAGCCTTATATTTATATTAAATCTTTAATAATTCATAAATAGAAAGAGCATATATTTGAGTAGCCTTTACAATATCCTCTACTATTAAATATTCATTAGCTTGATGTTCTGTTTCTGGTTTTCCTGGGAAAATAGCTCCAAATGCAACACAATTATCTAAAGCTCTTGCATAAGTTGCTCCTCCAGATGAAAGTGGTGTTCCATCAAGACCAGTTTCTTCTTCGTATACTTTTCTAAGTGTTTTTACAAGAAGTGTATCTTCTGGAACATAGATTGAATCTAAGAAATCATACTCCTTATAAGTTAAATTGTACTTATCTGTCATTTTCTTTAATTCTTTTACAAAGTCATCTTTTTTGTATGTTACTGGAATTCTTATATCTATTCCAGCAAATTCTTTTTCACTATCAATAGTTACTCTACCTATATTTACTGTTAGCTTGCCAGATACATCATCCTTGCAATTAGGAATTATATTATTACCATTAGCATCCTCTCCAATGACTTCTGCTAAGAACTTAATTATATTAGAATCTATACCTATATTATTAAGAGCTATACAAAGTCTAGCTACTGCATTTATACCAGTATCACTTGCTGCTGAATGGACACTTTTTCCTATTATACATATTTTATTTCCTTCAACAGTATATTCAAAATTTAACTTATCAAGTTCTTTTTTTAATTTATCAGAATATTTTCCAATATAAATCGCTTTTCCTGGAACCGCATTTAAGGCTTTTCCAACTGACAATTCTATATCACTTTTACTATCACAAGTTAAGTGAACTTGTAAAAGACCTTTTTCTGCATTTGTTATTGGAAATCTAGAATCTGGAGTAAATCCGTAATTTGGTATTTCTTCATTATTTTCTTTATATTTATTTATACATCTCCAAAGATTTTCTTCATCAGCTCCAAAAATAAATCTTATTCTCTTATTAAAGTCTACCTTTAAATTCATAAGAGCTTTTACTGCATAAATTGCTGATATTGTAGGACCTTTATCATCTTGTGTTCCTCTTCCATATAAATTACCATTTTCTAGGACAGCTTCAAATGGAGGATGATTCCAGCTTTCCAAATCACCTTCTGGAACTACATCGACATGACCAAGTATGCCTATCATCTTCTCGCCTTGTCCGATTTCAGCATATCCATAATATCCATCCTTATATACTGTCTTAAATCCTAGAGATTTACATAAGTCTAATATACCTCTTAAAGCCTTATCTACATTTTCACCAAATGGACAGTTTTCAGTTGCGTCAGATATAACACTAGGTATTTTTACACTTTCTTGTATAGAAGAAATCATTTCATCTTGTAGAGAATTTACTTTTTCTTTAATTTGCTCTTTCATATTATCACCCTTCAATTTTCATCATAATATACTAATAAATATTTTGACCTTTTTAAAAAAAAATATGCTTATTTTTTCAGTTTTTTTATAAATTCAATCGCTTTTAAAGTCCCCATTTTAGAATGGTCAAATGTAAGTCCACCTTGGAAATAGACGTTATAAGGAGGTCTTATTGGAGCATCTGCACTTAACTCTATAGAAGAACCTTGGATAAAAGCTCCTGCTGCCATTATGACTTCACTTTCATATCCAGGCATGTCCCAAGGAACAGGTTTTACATAAGAATCAACTGGTGCAGCTTCTTGTATCCCTTCACAAAAACTTATTACCTCATCAGCATCATTAAGTCTAATACATTGAATAATATCACTTCTTAAATCATCGTATTTTGGCAATACATTATAACCTAACTTTTCAAAAGCTCTTGAACAAAATATGGCTCCCATTACAGCCTGAGACACTATATAAGGTGCCAAGAAGAATCCTTGAAGTACATTTCTAGTAGTTCCAAAAGTAAGACCACATTCTTTTCCTATTCCAGGAGAAGTCATTCTATAAGATATAAGTTCAATTAAATCTTTTTTACCAGCAATATATCCACCTGTTAATGCAAGACCACCACCAGGATTTTTTATTAGAGAACCAGCCATAACATCTGCTCCAACATCAGTAGGCTCTTTAGTATCTAAAAACTCACCATAACAATTATCAACCATTACGATAACTTCTGGTTTAACAGATTTTATTACATCAATAGCTTCTTTTATATCACTAATTGAAAGCGACTTTCTCCAAGAATATCCTTTTGACCTTTGTATCATAACAAGTTTAGTTCTATCATTTATTTTATTTCTAATTCCTTCTAAATCTAAATTCCCATTTTCTAAAAAATCTACATCATCATATGTAACACCATACTCTTTTAATGAACCTTTTTCTTCTCTTATCCCTATAACACCTTCTAAAGTATCATATGGTCTACCAGTAACAGACAAAATTTCATCTCCTGGTCTAACTATACCTTGTATGCATAAAGTAAGTGCATGTGTTCCATTTACAATTATTGGTCTTACAAGAGCATCTTCTGTATTAAAAACTTTAGAATAAATTTCTTCTATTTTTTCACGACCAATATCATTATATCCATATCCTGTAGTCCAGTTAAAGTGCATATCACTTAGTTTAGACTCTTGCATAGCTTTTAAAACTTTATATTGATTATATTCTCTTATTTCCTTTATTTCTTCAAACTTGTCCTTTATTTCTTCCATTACTTCTTGCGATAGTTTAAAAGTATCATCATCTATCCCATAGTAATCTTTTAATAATTCTTTTGTCTCATTAAGCATTTTATCACCTGTCTCTTTATTATTTTATTTAAACATGCCAAAGGAGACTATTTTACTAAAACAAATAAATCATAGTTTATAGGTTAGTATAAGTCTCCTCTCAATCATCTTAAATTAAATTATTATCTATCTGTTGTTATTATTGTTATTGTTTTGATTTTGATTTGTTAGATTAATATACTTTCCAGGTTGTATAGTTGAAACAGCATGTTTATAAATCATGTTTTGCTGTCTATTATCTCCTTCTATTAATATTATATAACTATCAAATCCTTTTACAAGCCCTTTAACTTGTACTCCATTAACTAAATATATAGTAACAGGTATCCTTTCTTTCCTAGCATTATTTAAAAACAAATCTTGTAAATTTAAAACTGTATTTTTCATTAGATTTGTACCCTCCCAAGATTAAATTGAACTTCTAAAATATTCCTACCTTATATTCTATATAAGTTATGATAAATTTTCAATATTAAGTTGTATACTTAAAAAATTATATATTATTTTATAGAATCTTTAATATATAAGATTATTTCATTTTTTAATGTATCTATGCTTTCATATTTATCTAAATCAAACCATTTTGCTATTTCATATCTTTTAAACCAAGTTATCTGACGCTTTGCATACCTTCTAGAATCTCTTTTGATTATTTCAATAGCTTCTTCGTATGTATATTCTCCATCTAGATACTTTAATATCTCTTTATAGCCTATACCTTGCATGGATATCATGTCTTTTTTAAATCCCATACTTAAAAGTTTTTTGACTTCTTCAACCAACCCATTTTCAAGCATGATGTCAACTCTCATATTTATTCTTTCATATAAGTGTTCTCTATTTCTATTTAATACAATTATTATTGGTTCATACTCTTCATTAAATTTTAAATCACTTGAAAAGTCATTCATTTTCTTACCGCTTAGACAAACTTCAAGTGCCCTTATAACTCTTTTAGTATTGTTCTTATGAATTCTATTAGCAGCTTCTTCATCAAGTAATTTCAATCTATCATGCATGTAATCTATTCCCTTTTCAGCAAGCTGATTTTGAAGTTCATCTCTCAATTCATTATTGGCATCAGATTTTGCAAAATCCATATTATATATTAAAGAATTTAAATAAAGCCCTGTGCCTCCAGTTACTAATACAGATTTTCCTTTTTGATTTATTTCATATATATACTTTTTTGCCCTTTGTTGAAACTCTGAGACTGAAAATGGATAGTCAGGCTTAACTTCATCTATAAGATAGTGCTTTACTCCCTGCATCTCTTCTTCTGTAACTTTTGCACTTCCAATATCCATATATTTATATATTTGCATAGAATCTGCTGAAATTATCTCTGCATTCATGTCTTTTGCTAATTTTATTGACAAATCTGTCTTTCCAACAGCAGTTGGACCTGTAAGTATTATAAGTGGTATTTTTTTCATAATATTCCTTTCCATATATTTTAACTATCCAAATATTTTACATGATTCTTTTAAACATTTTTTCTATTTCTGTCTTAGATATTTCGACCATTATAGGTCTTCCATGAGGACATGTAAATGGATTTTCACAATCTTCTAATTGTTTTAACAGACTTTTTATTTCAATATCATATATTTTATCATTTGCTTTTATAGCAGACCTACATGCCATAGATGCAAATCTTTCTCCCTTTAAATCATAATTACTTGTAATCTCTTCTATATTATCAACTATCTGAAGAATGAACTTTTCAGTTTCAGGAACTCCAAATATAGTTGGCACACATCTTATCATTATATGATTATTACCAAATACTTCTAATTCAAAACCAAATTTCATAAATAACTCTAAATTATTTTCAATTTGAAGCATATCTACATTTGATACTTCAATTACCACTGGGTCTAAAAGTATTTGCATATTGATATCTTGTCTATAAAACTTTTCCATATATCTCTCATATAATATTCTTTCATGTGCAGCATGTTGGTCCAACAAATACATAGAATCATCTTTGCTTAAAATTATATAAGTATTAAACACAACACCAATTACAGAATATCCATATAGAGAAAATTTACGTTTTGAACTATATAAATACTCTTCTCCGCACTCTCTAATGCTATCAATATAACAGTTACTATCGCTTCTTGAACCATCAACTTGAAATTCTTCTTGTATATTGTCATTTACAGTATCTTCACTTAGATACTTAGTGTTTTTTAATTCATCTTCTACACTTTCATTTAATACTTCACTTACTGATTGAAATTCATTTATTGGTCTTTCACTCGATAAAGTTATAACTTCAATAGCTTCATCTTTTTCTTTAGTAATATTGTTATTTTTAGAATCATCTTCTAATAAATTATTATTTTTCAATTCAAAACCTGTACTTTTTTCTCTATTATTAATAGCAATTCTAGGTTGTGTTTTTTTATCTGAATAAGTAGCATACTTTCCAATAAGATTTGAATGTATCAGTTTAACCTTTAGAAAATCTCTAAGTTCTATATAGACTTCTTGTTCTTTTTCAAATTTAATTTCGAGTTTATTAGGATGTATATTTACATCGATACATGATGGTTCCACTTCTATATTTAAGAAACAAACTGCATGTTTACCTATTGGAATTATAGACTTATAACTTTCTGTTATTGCATCTATGATTATTTTGCTTTTTACAAATCTTTTATTTATATAGATATGTTGTAAATTTTTATTAGAACGATATATATTGTTATTACCTATATATCCATTCATTTTAAAGTTATTACATTTAAACTCCACATCTATTATATTTTCTGTTATTTCTTTTCCATATATGCTTCTAATGGTATTTACGAGTTTACCATCTCCTGGAGTATTTAACATTTGTTTGTTATTATTTGTATATTTAAATTGAACACTTGGATTACCTATTGCAAGTTTATTTATTAAATCACTTATATTTATAGTTTCTGCATGAGTAGACTTTAAAAACTTCTGTCTTGCTGGTGTATTAAAGAAAATATCTTTTATAATGATTGTAGTCCCATTAGTAGAACCAATTGGTTCTTTTGATATTATTTTTCCACCCTCAACGTATATTTTAGTTCCTATAATCTCATCCTTTGTTTTAGTAGTCATCTCTAATTTGGATACAGCTGAAATAGATGCTAATGCCTCCCCTCTAAAACCAAGAGAATATAAGTCGTACAAATCATCAATTTTTTTAATTTTACTAGTAGCATGTCTTAAAAATGATTTCTCAACTTCACTTGAAGGTATTCCTATTCCATTATCTGTAATCTTAATTAAACTCTTGCCTCCATCAACTATATCTATAGAAATTTTGCTTGCACCTGCATCGATAGAGTTTTCAATAAGTTCTTTCACTACAGAAGAAGGTCTTTCTACAACTTCACCTGCTGCTATCTTATTTATAGTTAAATCATCTAGGATGTTAATTATATTTTTCATTTGCACACCTCTAAGATTTTATTTCTTTTGCTTTTTTTTGAAGATTATAAAGAGAATTTATCGCATCCAATGGAGTCATATTTAGGATATCTAGATTTAAAATTTCTTCTGATAATATGTCTCTCTTTACACTGTCAAAAGATATTTGAGTTAATGCTACTTCTTTTACAGAATCTTCTTTATTGCTTTTCTCCGTATCATCATTTTCCTTTATTAAAGCAACTTCATCATTTAGTAACTTAAATTTAGAATTTAATTTATCATAATCCTTTTTGATATGCTTATAGTCTTTTACTATAAGTTCATGTTCTATTTTTAGAGATTCATATTTATTCTTAAAATTACTTTGATTTACCTTAATCAATTCTTCATCTAAATTAATGCTAGTCGCATTAGTTTTTTCTTTATCACCATTTATCGCTACACTGTTATAGACATGATTTTTTTCCAAGTCTTTAAGTATATATTTTGCTCTTTCTATGACTTCATCTGGTAGTTTAGCTAATTTAGCAACATATATTCCATAACTCTTATCTGCCCCTTGAGGAATTATTTTTCTTAAAAAGATTATTCCTTCTCCATCTTCTTTGACTGCTATTGAATAATTCTTAACCTCTTTAAACTCCTCTTCTAAATCAGTAAGTTCATGATAATGTGTTGCAAATAATGTTTTGCATCTAATATTCTTCTGAATATATTCCACTATTGACCATGCTAAACTTATACCATCATAAGTGCTGGTTCCACGACCTATTTCATCTAATATAACTAGACTTCTCTCTGTAGCATTTTTTAGTATAAGAGATACTTCATTCATTTCCACCATAAAAGTAGACTGCCCTTGAGATAAGTCATCACTAGCTCCAACTCTAGTAAATATTCTATCTAAGATTGGAATATCAGCATATTCTGCTGGTACAAATGAACCTATATGTGCCATAAGTGCTATTATAGCAGTTTGTCTCATATAGGTTGATTTCCCAGACATATTAGGACCAGTTATTATGTTAATAATGTTTTCTCCACGGTTTAGATATGTATCATTTGGAACGAAATTTTCCTCACCTACTATATTTTCAACAACTGGATGCCTACCATTTCTTATATCAAGTTTATTATTTTCATTTATTGCTGGCTTTACATAATTATTTATGTGTGCAACTGTTGCTAGAGATACAAAAACATCTATATTAGCTATAGTTTTAGCTACTTTTTGTATTCTATCTATATTTTTGTATATAGTATCTCTTATACCTACAAATATCTCGTATTCTAGAGACTTAATTTTTTCTTCAGCATGTAATATCTTTTCTTCTATTTCCTTTAATTCTGGAGTTATATATCTTTCTGCATTACTAAGTGTCTGCTTTCTTATATATGTCTCATCTAGTTTTGCCTGTTTAAAGTTGGCTTTTGTTATTTCTATATAGTAACCAAAAACTTTATTAAAACCTATTTTTAATGATTTAACTCCTGTCTTTTCTCTTTCTCTATTTTCTATTTCTTTTACAAGAAAAGCTCCATTTTTAGAAATATCTCTTAATTCTTTAAGCTCATCACTAAAATCAGACTTAATTATATTTCCATCTTTTATAGTTATTGTAGGTTCTTCTAAAATAGCTTCATCTATTAAATTGTATATATCATCCAATTTATCCATTTCTGAAACATACTCTTTTAATATTGTTGCATTTGATAAATCTATTGTGTCTTTTAAATTTGGTAATTTTTCTATTGAATTTTTTAAGTGAACTAATTCTTTTGGTGTAACCCTTTCAAATGCTATCTTTCCACATATTCTTTCTATATCGTATATATTTTTAAGTATATCATTTAAATCTTCTCTTAATATAAAATCATCTTTTATCTCTTCTATTACATCTAATCTATTTTCAATTTTAGATTTATTTATCAAAGGTTCTTCAACATATTTTCTTAAAAGTCTACCTCCCATTGCTGTAGAAGTTTTATCAAGAACATGCAATAATGAACCTTTCTTCTTATTGCCTCTTATAGTTTGAGTAAGCTCTAAGTTAGTTCTAGTAAACATATCTAAAACCATGTATTCTGATGAATTGTATATATTTATATTATTTATATTAGATGTTATTTGTTTTTGAGTATTATATATATAATTCAGAAGAATTGATAAGCTTGACTTTATAAGACCTTTATCATCAAACTTTAGTTTTTGTAGATAAACCTCTGGAAAATATTCTCTTAATATGTTTATATCCAAATAGTTATCGCTAAAACTTTCATTTATGTATATATTACTTACAGTAGCTATATCTCTAAGCTTTTCTATAAAGTCTAAATCATTTATAATTATTTCTGTAGGATGGATTTTTGCAATCTCTTCAATTACTTTATCTTCATTTAAACAAGTTGCATTAGTTTCTCCAGTACTTATATCGACATAAGTTAGCCCTATATTAGAACCATCCTTATATAAAGACAACAAATAATTATTTTTTTTATTTTCAAGTAAATTTCCATCTAAAACAGTTCCAGGAGTGATGACTCTTATAACCTCTCTTCTAACAATTCCTTTTGCAGTAGATGGGTCTTCCATTTGTTCACCTATTGCTACTTTATATCCATTTTCAACTAATTTTGATATATATGAATTGGCTGAGTGGAAAGGCACACCACACATAGGAGCACGTTCTTCTAAACCACAAGCTTTTCCTGTTAATGCTATTTCAAGAGCTTTTGAAGCTACTAATGCATCTTCAAAAAACATTTCATAAAAATCTCCCAATCTAAAAAACAGTATACAATCTTTATATCGGTTTTTTACTTCAAGGTACTGCTTCATCATAGGAGTCAATTTATTCATATCTATTTGCATTATCAAACCTCCTTCTTTTCTAATTAAATATTATATCATAGTAGATGATTATTATTAACATAATATATAAAATTTTGACGTATAACTAAAAAACAATCCAAAATGTATAATTGCATTTTGGATTGCTAGGTTTAATACTCTTTGAATAAAGCATATATATAATTTTTACAACAAAGATATTATTTCTTTCTTAAGTTTAATGACATTTTCAAGGTTATCTTCATTCAGTTTTTTACTATCAATAATAAATTCTTTTTTTATTATTGATGGCTTTTTTGAAATGACATAAATTCTATTTGACAGCATTATAGCTTCATCAATATCATGGGTTATAAGAAGTATTGTTGAATTTACCTTTTTCTTAACATCTAAAAGCCATTTTTGCATAGATGTCTTAGTCAACGAGTCGAGTGCTCCAAAAGGCTCATCTAAAAGCATTATGTCATTAGAATTTACAAAGGTTCTCAGGAAATTTGCTCTCTGTCTCATTCCTCCAGAAAGTTCAGATGGATATTTATTTTCATATCCATTTAAACCAAAAACCTCAAAATAATGTTTTACCATTTCCCTTGCTTTACTCTTTTTTTCTTTTTTTAAGACCAGTGGTAGTGACACATTATCTATTATAGTTTTATATGGTAAAAGTAAGTCTTTTTGGTACATGTAACTGTATTTTCCATTTATATCTACTTTACCACTATTATAATCTGTAAGTTTAGTTATAATATTAAAGATAGTACTTTTACCACATCCACTTGGTCCTAATATAGAAACAAATTCGCCTTCATATACATCAATACTTATATCTTTTAAAACTTCAACTTCTTTATATGTTTTTGATACATTTTCTATAGATACTTTTATTTTTTTATTGTGGTAAGAATTCATTTGTGTAAGCATCACTTGCCTTCATATCCTTATCTATTAATTTATATTCTTTTAAGAATGATGTGTAGTTATTCCATACACTGTCTTTCATTTCTCCCCATCTAGGTGCATCGTCTTTATATTTACTTGCTAGATATTCTTGACTCTTTAATGCTAATTTTTCATCTACCTCAGGTGCATGTTTTATTAATATTTTTGCTGCATCTTCTGGATTTTTAATTGCATATTCGTAACCTTTTGTTGTAGCCTTTAAGAATTTCTTAGCTAGTTCTGGATTATCTTTTAGTACAGTTTCATTAGAAATTATAAGTGGTGTATAATAATCTAATCTTTCATCTAAATCTTTTACTGGTATAAAGTTCAAATCATAGTCAATTAAACTTGCCTTAACTGCATCCCAACCTTCAAATATCCATGCAAAATCTACAGTTTTCATAGCTGCAAAAAAATCATCTTGACCAGTATTAACTATTTTTAATTTGTTAAAGTCGGCTCCATTTTTCTTCATAACTGCTTTAAAAACAGCTTCTTCTGATGGAGAACCCCAACCGCCATAAGTTTTTTCCTCAAAATCCTTAGCTGTAGTTATATTTTTTTCTTTTGGTGATGCAAACCCAGAAGTATTATGTTGTATAACAGCTGCTACAGCTTTTATTGGAAGTGGGTCTTCACTAGTCTTTGCATAGGTAACTTGTTCTTGATAACTTATACCAAAGTCCGCTTTGCCTGTTGCAACTAAAGTCTCAGCTCCACTTTCAGGTGGTTGCACTATTTCAACATCTAAACCTTCTTCTTTATAATAACCTTTATCAAGTGCTACAAATAATCCAGTATGATTTGTATTTGGTGTCCAATCAAGCACCATAGTCACTTTTTTAGAAGAATCATCTTTAGTACTACTTTTATCCTTATCATTATTTGAAGAACATCCAGTTATTGTCACTAATGTAAAAACACTTACTAAACCTAATATTCCTAATTTTTTGAAATTCATAATTTCCTCCCTCAAATACAATTAATCTGCTAATCTATGTCTTATAACAATTTTTTTTACTACTTGTACAACTCCTACAAATATTAAACTAAATATAACTACCAATATAGTAGATGCAAATACTTTATCAAGAGCATATGCACTTTTTGACCTTAGCATATAAACACCAAGACCTTTAGTTCCACCTAACCACTCTGCAACAGTCGCTGCCATTACAGCATAGGTCGCAGATATTTTAAGCCCAGAAAAAAATTTATCCATTGCCATAGGAAATTTAAGATGAATAAATGTATTAATTTTATTTGAATTCATAGTCTTAAATAAATTTAAATAATCTTTATCAATATTCTCGATTCCATCTACAAAACTTATTAATATAGGAAAAAAACAAGTAAGCGTTACCATCAATATTTTTGGCATTGTCCCAAAGCCAAACCATATCATAAAAAGTGGAGCTATAATTATTGTAGGTATCATTTGAGTGACCAACATAATAGGATAAAGACACTTTTTTATTATCGACACAAAATCCATCAATACACCAATTATTAATGATATTATAATTGCAACTATAAAACCAAGTATTGCTTCTCCTATAGTAACTACAGCATGCATGGATAAATTTTGAGAGTCTTTAAAAAATACATTAAGTATATCTACTGGCGTGGGTAGTATATACTGTGGGACTTTTAAAACTTCTACCACAGATTGCCAAAGAATAAGTATAAACAAAAATGTTGCTATTGGATATATACTATCTTTAACTTTATCTATGATTTCTAAGTTTTTCATCTATAGTCAAACCCCCAGCTTTTTCATCTACTCTAGCTACTGTTATAACTCTTTCACATCCAAGGTTAAAAGGGATTTTATGTACTTTCTTCAATAATTCAAAAACTTCATCAAAATCACCTTCAACAGTCGTACTCATTGCACCTATTTCACATTTAAGACCACTTTTTTCAATTTCAGCAATACAAGCATCTACTACTTTATACATTTCTTCTTCACCTTTGTAAGGTCTTAGTGGCATTACTGCTATGTCTGCGATTACCATTTAAATCACTCCTTTAAAAATAATTAATACCTACTAGGTATATTTTGTTTTTTATTAAAAATTTTACTTCTGAAAGATAATATATTTAAATAAAATAAAAGTCTTATCCACAATAGGATAAGACTTTTTTTCATCTTTATTGGTCTCCCTACACTGGCATTATCCAAACAGGTTCAAAGGGTCGAGATAAAATCTCCTCTCAGCACATTAGCTCCCCGAAATATATTATATCTTTTCTACTTGATTATACTACACTTATCATATTTTAACAAATTTTTTATTCATATTATATATTTTATCTATTTTAAAATATATAATACCAAAATAGTATTTTTTAGTATTTTTAAAAAAGTATATTGCCACAATACCTACTCACCATAATTTATTAGAGTTTGATTAAATTTTAAAGCTTAGTTATAAAAATATACTATTATAATGATTTTTATTTATTTTATTAACCGTTTGACTTTATTTAGCTTTATTCTACTGCCTCAAATTAGTTCAATTTAGGTTAATAATAAAAACCTCTTATTCTGATTTGTATATATAAACTATATAATGTAATTATTTTACCTAATTTATTTTTGAAAAATAAATTATTTTTTTTAATTTTTAAATTTTTTAATATGTACCTTGAAAAATCAAACGTTTTCCTATATGATTGTAATTGTAGAATAAAACTAAATAGGCAAAACTAGAGAAATTTAGTGACGCAAAGCTATAGGGACTAAGACTTATGAAACGAGTTATGTCAGCCAGTTGCCAAAAAGATATTTTCTTTTTGTTTTTATGAAAGTTTTTTAGGGGGATAAATGATATATGTTTATAGATAAAATGGATAGATGTACGCATATACTAACTGCATATATATGCAGTTCATACGATTACTGCAATTTTATAGATACACAATTAAATGACTTTATACTAGAATATGGAGAGAACGTGGTAGAATCTTGTTTGCATCAAGTGATGGTATTGGTAAGCAGATATAATTAAAGAAATTTTATTTTCTAGAAAACCCTTTTTAGTTTTATCTACGTTTTATAATACATTAAAGAACTAATTAAAATAAGCTTCATTATCTATTTTTCATGAAGTAAACAGTTAAGTTTATCTCATATACTGTTTACCCCAATTACATAATTCTAATAATATCGATTCCAATGATTTACCACGTTTAGTAGACAAATATTCAACTTTTGGAGGAATAGTCGGATAAGAAATCCTCTTAATAAGTCCATCTCTTTCAAGATGCTTTAATTCTTGTGACAGTATCTTATGACTTATATTAACAACTTCTTTTTTTAATTGACTGTAACGTATTGGCTCTTGTTTTAAAATATGCCATAAAATAATTGCCCTCCATTTACTTCCTATCACAGTCATGGTAAAACCAATTGAACAATTAAAATCTTTTTGTCTTTCTTCAATATTTGGAAATTCTTCAAAATTATTATCTATATCCATCCCAATCCTCTCTTTCAAAATAGTAAGTATCTAACTAAAAAGTGCATTCTTGTTTAGCATACTAATTCGTAATATAATCTTGATTGTAGCATAGAGCCTTACATAATACTACTTTTTTAGATGTATATGTTTAAATTTTAATATAGACATATACTGTTTTATTAATTTTATTTAAATAGATAATAATAAGTAATAACTTATCTAAAGTTTTCTATGTACACAAACTACTCTAATATTTAGAAAGGATTGTATAATATGAATAAAACATTTCGTCTTTATCAAGTTGACTCATTTACAAAAGAAAAATTTACAGGTAATCCAGCTGGTGTAATTACAAATGCTGATGGCTTATCTGAATCACAAATGCAAAAAATAGCAAGAGAATTAAATAATTCAGAAACTGCTTTTATTTTCAATAAATTTATTAAAAATCATCAAGAAAATTATGATGTACATATCAGATTTTTTACACCAACTAATGAGGTTCCTATATGTGGTCATGCTACTATTGCTGCCCATTATGCTAGAGCAGTAGAAAACCAACTCAATAGCACAACAGTATTTCAAAAAACTGGTGCTGGAATATTGCCAGTTGATATTATAAAAAAAGATAATGATTATGAAATAATTATGACACAAGGAAAAATTGAAGTATCTCCACCATTAGAACAAACATATCAAGAAAGATTACTTAATGCATTTGGTATTTTAAAGGAAGATATTCGTACAGATTGTCCTATTGCCATAGCATCTACAGGACATTCAAAGGTTATGATTGGAATAAAGAGATTATCAACATTAAATAATTTATCTCCAAATTTATATGAATTATCGAAAATAAGTCAAGAAATAAAATGTAATGGATATTATATTTTTACATTAAATAATAAAGAAATGCTACAGGTTCATGGAAGGATGTTTGCTCCTGCAATAGGTATTTCAGAAGACCCTGTTACAGGAAATGCTAATGGGCCTTTAGGTGCGTATATTGTACATTATAAAGTAATACCTATACCTAACACAGAGTTTATATTTGAAACAGTTCAAGGAGAAGCAATAAAACGCAAAGGCAAGATGTTAGTAAAAGTAATTATTTCGGATAATAAGCCCGTTGAAGTAAAAATAATTGGAAAAGCTATAATTGCATTCTCAACAAACATAGAAATTGAATTATAGAATACATCTAAGTAAAATTTTGAACTTTTTAATTCTAATTAATACTAATTTAATAACAAACTAATTTATATACAAATTAATTTTTTTATTATTTGTTAATATATATTTATCATTATATTATATAATAATATAGATAGTTACTATATCTTAAATTAGATAAATCATAATTATATATTATTGTCAAAATTCAATTATATAATTTTTAATAATATTATTTTAGGAGGAAAAAATGATAAACGATATTAAAAATAAGTTCAAAGATTACAAACCATATATAAATGGATATAAAAATATGAAAAGAGCATCTGTTTTAATTCCAATAGTAGAAATAAATAACATACATCATATATTATTTGAAGTTCGCTCAAAGAATTTAAAGCATCAACCTAATGAGATTTCTTTTCCTGGTGGCAAAATAGAATCCAATGAAACTCCATATAATGCTGCTGTCAGAGAAACTTGTGAAGAACTAGGCACTTTTAGTGACAATATAGAAATCATATCTAGTCTAGACCTACTTATAACACCTGTAAAATTTATAATACATCCTTATTTAGGATATATAAAAAACATTAACAATTTAAATATAAATAAAGATGAAGTTGACCATACTTTTTTGGTGCCTATAAAATATCTTTTAGAAAATCCTCCAAATACTTATAATAATACTGTAAAAGTGTTTCCTGATGAAAATCTACCCTATGGATCAATTCCAAACCAAAAAGATTATAAGTTTGAAAGTGGAAGTTACCCTATTCTATTCTATAAATATAAAGATTATGTAATATGGGGTATGACAGCAAAAATACTAGAAAACTTTTTAAACTTCTTATCAGAATAATACTTGTAAGTGAACATTCAAAATTTTAAATGTAATAAGTCTAAAAAATATAATAAATTATGTTTTATAATTTTTTATTTAATTATTATTCAGTTATTATTACATAATTACCAATACAATTTCAAGGTAAATACTAAGTGTTACTATCATACTATAGATAAATTATAGCATAATAATATATCTAATAAGGTTAAGATATGAAATAAATGATTTTAATGTATCTTTATGGTAAAATATAACAAATTAGTAAACTGTAAATCAAAGTATATGGAGGTGCTTATAATGTTTGCAGTAGGATTTATTGTTATATCCGCAATTGCCCTTTTCATTTTAAGTATATTGTTATTTAATGGAAAAGCAAGTATGCTATTAGCAGGGTATAATACTATGAGTGATAAAGAGAAAGCTAGATATGATAAAAAAAAATTATGTAGAAGTTCTAGCATTGTTATTTTTATTGTATCTATAATGTTGTTTATTATGGCATTCCTTGGTTATAGAGTAGAGAGTGGACAAATGGGTGAAAAAGAAATGCTTCCATTTGCTGTGATATTTATAATCGTTATACTTGCTAGTGTGTTTTTCAATATCTATTATTCTAATAAGAAATGTAAAAAATAATATTTAGTAAGCTAAGCAGTTAATTAAAGATTAACTGCTTTTTATGTTTATTCTATAATATATTAGTATATAATAAGGAAATATTAATATATAGTTAGGTAAAACTTGATAAAATAAAAATAGATGTACTATCAATTTACATTTTATATCAAATTTATTTATAATAAAAACTGAAATTAACATAACATATGTAATGTATGTTTTTAAAATTTGATATATTTTGTTTTATAGTACATCTATTTTAATAAGTTTACATAATTTTATTATATTGTACAATATTAATCATTTATTAGTACTCCATTTAATGAAAAAGTTCTAGGTTCAGTAATTCTAACCATAACTAATTTCCCAATTAAATCATCATTTCCGCCTTCGAAATTTACAAGTTTATTTTGTCTAGTTCTACCAGCAAGTTTATTTTCATTATTTTTACTTCTTCCTTCAACTAAAACTTCAACTATTCTATTTTTATATCCATTATTTATATCTGCTGAAATCCTATTTACAGCTTCTAACACTCTATTAAATCTCTCATGTTTTATTTCTTCTGGTATTTGATTTTCCATTTTGGCAGCAGGTGTTCCCTGTCTTTTGGAATAAATAAACGTAAAAGCTGAATCATATTTTACTTTTTCAATTACATCTAAAGTATCTAATAAATCTTCTTCTGTTTCTCCTGGAAAACCTATCATTAAATCTGTTGAAAAAGCAATGTCTGGTACTTCTTTTTTAGCCTTTTTTATTATTTCTAAATAATATTCTTTTGTATAATGTCTATTCATTTTTTTCAAAAGACTACTACTTCCACATTGTATTGGTAAGTGTAAAAATTCACATACCTTATCACAGTCTCTAATTGCATATATTACTTCATCAGATATATCTTTGGGATGAGATGTCATAAATCTAACCCTTTCAATTCCTTCTATATCATTTACTTTTCTTAGAAGTTCTGCAAATGTAACTGGATTTTCAAGTGTCTTACCATAAGAGTCAACATTTTGTCCGAGTAAAGTTATTTCTTTTGTTCCATTTGCTACAAGTTCTTTTATCTCATCAATTATATCTTCAGGTGTTCTACTTCTTTCTCTGCCTCTTGTATATGGAACTATACAGTATGTGCAGAAATTATTGCATCCATACATTATATTTACAAATGCTTTTAATTCAAATTTTCTATTACTTCTAAGCCCTTCTATTACCTCTCCATCTACATCCCAAACATCTACCAACATTTTGTCAGAATCCATTGACTCTGTAAGTAATTGTGGAAATTTATATAGATTATGTGTTCCAAATATAAGGTCTACATGTTTGTATTTTTTCCTTAGTTCTTCTACAACATGTGGTTGTTGCATCATACACCCACATACAGCTATTTTCATATTTGGATTTTTTCCTTTTAAATGCTTTAATTGTCCTAAGTTGCCATATACTTTTAGTTCTGCATTTTCTCTAACTGCACATGTGTTATATATTATTAAATCACTTTCTTCAACCATCATTGACATTTTGTATCCCATTTCTTCTAGCATTGAACATAATTTTTCTGAATCATGTTCATTCATTTGGCATCCAAAGGTTTGAGTAAACACGAGTTTTCTCTTTCCAGTTCTGTTGAAGTATTCTTCATTTTGTCTGTGTATTTGTTCTATATATTTATCTTGTTCTTGTATTTTCTCTATAGGTATTGTTACTTGTTTTCTTTTGCTCACTTCTATTCCTCCTAGTTAATTTCTTATATTACACATAACCTTAATTATATCAAATAAGAAAAATCTTTTAAAGATATTATTATTTTTATATGTGTGTTTTGATAATAATTTAGATATAGTATATTGCTAAAAAATAAAAAAAGATGTTTTAATTTTTAATTTAAAACATCTTTCTTATATTAAAATGACCTATTTCCTACTGAATTATAATTAAACCTATTTATTCTCAATCAAATAACAATTATTTAGTATTAAATATTGTCCTTCCTCAACTGTTATATATCTGTTTCCTGAGAAAACATCATTAGTAACTATTCCATCCACATCACCCAAGCTATCATCTCTAACTTCATAATATGCATCAGAAGAATTTGAAACTATAGTATATTCTCCAGCAGGAATTTCTAGTCCAATTTTGTACATACCATTTCCAAATTTGCCATTCTTGGCCTTTTGAACTTTAGCATACTTGGCTAATATCATTGTTGAATCCTCAATTTTAATATACTGCCCATTCTCTAAAGTTATGTATCTAGTTCCACTAAAAATATCATTTGAAAGTATACTATCAGCATTTCCTGTACTATCACTTGTAACTTCATAATAAGAAGCATAACTTCCTGAATTTGAAGTTATTAAGTATTCCCCTGCTGATATATCTTTTCCAACCTTATACATACCAGCTTTTATAGTCTTTGTAGTTGGCTTAGCATCATCTTTTATAATTCCAGTATTAATATCTCCAAGTCCATTTGTTACATTTAGACATTGTTGAATTATAGTTGAATTTATATACCCTATAGAAGTTATCTTTTTAGCATTCTTTAAGACGCTTTTATTACTGCCATTATCAACTAATACCATTGGACTATTTTTTGATAAAGATGAACCTACAAGAGCATTTGTTAATTCATATGCTCCAGCTATATAAAAATCTTTAGCATCTTTGTAAAATTTATCTATTATTGCTTTATTAGTTTCAAAGCGAGTACTTCCTCCCAATCTAGTAGATTTAGTCTTGTTTACTAAAGTAGTACTCATTGAAGATGTTCCACCTATTACATAAGATTTTAAGCCACTAGTTGAAAAAGGTATACTTCGCCCATTAGTAAGAATTATTGGTGTACTATCTCTTGCAGCTACAGATGCAATACTTATAGCATCAGCTTCTCCTTTATATGCATTTGTTAACATTACAGTGTCAACTTTTTTTATTGAGTTTATTTCTTTTGCAACATTATAACTTGTTTTTATTCTGTCACTTCCCTGAATTCTTACAACTTTTATATTTTTAGCTTTTAATGAATTTTCTACAGCTGTACTTATAGAATATGTTCCTCCAATTATATAAACTTTTGATACATTTTTTAATCTTGCAGATGTCTCAGTTGGTATAGTATTTTTTTCAGTTAATAATATAGGTGCATTTAAAGCTCCTGCTAATCCACTTGCACTTAGACCATCTGCTATAGAATTATTAGTATTAATTAGTATAGCAGTCTTATATGCATTTTCATCTGCTACATTACCTGCAATTTCATACTTATTATTTCCTTGTATCTTCTCTACAGATGATATTGCATTTACTAGTTGAATATTTGCAAATGCAAAAGAAATACTCAAAGTCAATGTTAACATTCTTTTACAGAATTTCATAATAAAATTATCCCCCTCATAATAAATTTTTAATATATGAATACATTCTCTTAATTAGGTTATGTACTTAACAAACTTATGTAAAATCGTAAACTACATTAGATTGTATTACTAATAATCACCAATGCAATTATTCATATAAATATAATTGTATTTACATTTATATTAAAAATCAACTAGATTTATATAAATACTTATAATTTTATTTTTATTCTTAATATTTTTTTTATTATGTTATTTTAATAGATTTATTTTTCTTTTTTAAGTATATAGATATATTTCTCAAAATATTCTATTTCTATTATAGTTACACATATTTTATTTGGCTAAAGTATTATTTAAATTTAGAATTTTCTATTTTATATTAAAAACATATTTTACAGGTATAGTTTTATAAGTTTTAACTAAATTTCATTTTATATTACGAACTATATATTTTTTTCCTAATCAAATTTAAATAAGTTTTTCACAAAAAATATGCTTTTATTATATTTTTTAGAAATTTATAAATGGAAATATATACAGATTAAATTAAGTAGAAATTTTAGTATATTTAAATAGCTGATAAATCAGAGAAGATTAATATACAAATTTATCTTGAAAAAACAAATTAAAATAAATTTTATATTTAATAACTACAAATGAGATACATATAAGAAGATTAACATAGGTATGATAATTTATCTGTTAGGTTGAAGATATATTACTATTATATAAATATTTTATTAAAAACAAAAAAATATAATGCTAAATCTTTAAATAATATAAGAATAGAGTAGATATAACTACTCTATTCTTATATTGCTTGATTATTATAATAGTTTATAAAGTAAAGTATTATTTCATATTTAAGCTTGATAACTAACTCTTCTTATTGATAGGCTAACAATCTTGAATAAAAATAGTCCTGCAACTAAATTTATTAAAACAGCTGGTAATACTACTGCTAAAAATAAAGCTGTAAATGAAGCACCTGGAAGACCAACTATAGTTTGAGCTGCTAATAAGAAAATTGTTCCACTTACAAGTGTTCCTATTGGCATTATGATTGTAACTACTATAGTATCTTGCGCCTTTTTAGCTAATCTTTTTATAAAAGGCATTTTATAACTAATGTTCATTAATAAAAATACTACATTTGCTGTAAGAGTTTTATCTATTACATTAGGAATTTGACCTCCTGGAAAACTTGATGTAAGAGCTGTAAATATTCCTGTTACTATACCTGCTATTAAACAAGTTTTATAATCATCTCTATTTAAAACTAATATTACAAATAACATTGCTAGTGGTATATCTGGTTTCATTGGTAGTCCTATAGCTGGTGTAATTTGATGTATCAATAATCCCATCGCTAAAAGTATTGCATTTAAAGTTAATTTTTTTGTATTTGTTTTCATTTTTGTATTTCCTCCTATTTTTTTAATTTTCAATTTATTTTTTTGCCAATTTATTATATCATCATCTTTAACGCTGGAAATTCATAACATCTTTTTCACCACCTTCTATATTTAAATTTTTCAGTAAAATAAAAAACTCCGTCCTAAACTAATAGGACGGAGATTATCCGCGTTGCCACCTAAATTATATAAAAACTAATACAAAATTTAATTTTTATATATCTCATTATCAGGTACTTACATACCTTATTCGCTATAACGTGCGACTGACGATAAAGTCTACTCTCAAAACTATGATTTCAATTTACTCCTCTAAGGGCCATTCATTAAATTTTTTCTTGCTAAGATTCCACCATCCTCAGCTCTCTATAATGAACCTAAATTTAACTACTCTTCCTTTTCATAGGATTTAATTTACTTTATTAAATTTTGTCGTTGAAATAATAATATTATTTTTTCTAAAAAATGTCAATATGTTTTTATAAATTTCAAAATATATTTTTCCTAAAAAATAGTAAAATAAGATTATGTATTTCTTTTTATATCCAAAATCCTGTGAATAATTCCTTTGATAACCTGTTTTTTTTGCTCTAATTCTTTCTCTGTTAATTCAGTTAGTGAGTCTTGATGTAATATTGCAAATGATGAATAAAGAACAGCATTTGCAAGCTCTAAATCCGTTTCAATTGCACAACTCCCAATCTCACCTTTATCACGCATATAGTTTATATATTTTGCTATATGAGGAACTAAACTTTTTAAAGTTAATTGATTGAGTGCAATTTGCATACTCCAATGAAATTTACCTAATTTAAATGTCTTATACTTTAAAAGAGTTTTTTGTAATAACTCAAATACCACATCGATTTTAAGATTATTTGGTATACAATCATCATATAAAACATCAGAAAAACTTTTTCCATACTGAGCTAGAAATAATTTTATAACTTCATTGAATATTTCATCTTTTGATTTAAAATAGTGATAAAACATACCAACTTCACCACCAACACTATCTAAAATCATTCTTATAGAAGTATTTTCATACCCATATTCTAAAAACAAATTAAGTGCATTCCCAATAAGTTCATCTCGTTTACCACCATTTAATATTCGTTTTCGTGCCATTTTTGTATCTCCTTTTAAACAGAATATCATTCTGCTTAAATTATATCATGCTATAAAATAAACATCAATAATTAGCAAAACGCTATTCTTTAAATTACTATCTAATGAAGAACAAAATCATAACAATATAATTCCAACTAAACTATAAAATAGTTATTCATAAAAAAACTTAAAATAAGATGAAAAGCAATATTGTATATAATACAATAAAATCATATAATACAACTATGTAATTTTTATTCTTGTATTTAATAAAATTTCTTCTTCTTTCTTCTAATAAATATTATCCCAATTAAAACTATAACAATAAATACAACTATTACTGAAAGTATCAATTTTGAAAGAATATTATATCTTCCTATGCTTTGACTTTTATGTTTATCTAAATTTCTATGTCCATAATTTTTAGTTCTTATAGTTCTTTTCTTCAAATTAACTCTACTTTTTCTAGATTTACTACGTTTATGCTTACTTTTAGATTTAATAGTTTTAAATCTAGTATTATTAGATTTAATAGTTTTAAATCTAGTATTATTAGATTTAATAGTTTTAAATCTAGTATTATTAGATTTATAATTTTCTTGTGCTGAAGAAATGTATACACTAGAATCAATAATAGCTTCAGCTTCAACTTGCAATGGATTTATAGTGCTAATTATAAGCAAAAAAGATATAGCTATTCCAATCAATGTTTTCTTTTTTTTCATATTTTCCCCCTCATAAAAATCTTATATCTAGTTTATTATAATATATATAAAACTAAAAATTACAAAATTTTTCAAATTTCTTATATCTTTTCTTATCTTTAATATTATTTTTATCCTATCAACTTTCTTTTTTATTAAAATTTTCTAAATCAATCTCAATTTATGGCACCTAAAATACAAATCATAAGTTAAATCTATTTTCAATTAAATCTTCGATTTACAATTAAAATGACCTAGTTAATTTATTATATTTAATATTATAATAAGTTTTTTTACAAAAGAAAAAGAATCCCATGAATAGGATTCTTTTTCTAAAATTTATTAGTATATTTAAAGCTTACTAGTATCCAATTATGATAAACTTAAACATTCTTCTATATATTGACTATATACATATCCAGAATATTTTTTTCCATTTCTATCAATATTAACCCTTGCCCATTTGCCAACACTATAACATACTTCAACTTTAAAACCATCAGGAATTGTAGTTATAATTCTAGAGTCTAATGTTCTATCATTTCTAAGTTCTAGACTTAAGCCATTCGTTCTTATATTTCCTACATAATTCTTTTTTCTATTTTTTACTATACCATTACTATTGCTTTTAGCATTACTTAATTTTTCTAAATATTTATAAAGTAACCAACCTTTGTCATAATTACTTTCAACTTCTGCCCATATTCCATCGACACATTTTAACTTAACAATTTTACCTTCTGGTATACTTTTCAACTTCATACTATTTATGTCTGGTCTTTCTCTTAAATTTAATTTAATTTTAGTCTTAAAATTGATGCTAGATTCGCCAAAACTTTTCAACATTAATTCAGATATCATCTTAAGCCCTCCTCTTGCCAAATATTAAGTTATTAAAAATATATAACTTTAAAAAATACTTTCAACAAAAAGAATTATTATCTTTTTGGCAACTGGCTGACATGACCTTTATTATATAAAGATTTTAGTCCCTATAGCTTTGCGTCATTAGATTTATCTAATATTGCCTATATCTGAATAATAACATAATTTAAACAATTTAAAAATAATATTACATCAAATTTTATATTAATTAAATATAAATTAAATTTTTAATTAATAATAACCAAAAAATATCTTTATATTTATTAATTTAATTATTCTTCTTCATAATTCATCTAAAAAATAGTAATTTGTATATGATATCACTACTTTTAACAAATCTTTTTCAATAAATATTAATATATAAAAATAATCGATAATTTTTTACATCCTTAATTAATATAAAAAATTAATGATTAATAAAAACCTAAAAATAATTTGTATTAATTATTCTCTTTTTAAAATTTTTACTACTCTATCTATGCTAAATCCTCTCTACGCACTTTATCATAAGATGTATATATTTTACTTTTTAAATGACTTGACAAACTAATGATATTATAATATTATCATTATAGACCGACGGTCAGTTTGATATTTATGTTTATATAACTACTAAAAAAATTCTAAAATATTTAATACAAAATTTTTAAGAAATGAGGATTATTTATGCTAAAAAGAATATTATTAAAAGATTTAACACGAAATAAAGTAGTAACAATTACTCTATTTATTTTTATTTTACTTGCATCAATGCTAGTATCTAGTTCAATAAATATCATTATAGAGCTAACTAATTCAATGACTTCCTTGTTTCAAAAATCTCATACACCACATTATGTCCAAATGTATTCTGGGAAATTACAACAAAAAGAAATTGATAAGTTCTCATCTAAAACTCCATATATAAAAAAACAGCAAACTTCTGAACTCCTAAATATAAATGGAGCTAATATTTTTCTAGGAAATAAAGTAGAAAATCAAGCTAATAGTGTACTAGAAAATAGTTTTACAAAACAAAACGATAAATTTGATTTTTTATTAGATATGGACAATCAAATAATGCAAATAAAAGATGGAGAAATAGGTGTCCCTGTATATTATATGAAACAATCCAATTTGAAAATTGGAGATACTATAAAAATTATTAATGGTAATTTCTTTATGGAATTTACAATAAAAGATTTTATACGTGACTCACAAATGAACCCTTCACTTGTTACTTCAAAGCGTTTTTTAATCAGTGACAATGATTGGAACACGTTAAAATCTAATATAGGAGAAAGCGAATATTTAATTGAATTTATATTAGATGATATAAATAAAATTAGTGAGTTTGAAACGTTATATCAATCAACTAAGCTCCCTCAAACAGGTACATCAGTGACTTATTCTATTTACAAATTACTAAATTCTTTGTCTGATGGGATTGTAATTACTATTATCATCTTAATTAGTATTCTTCTTATTACAATTTCTATTTTATGTTTACGATTTACTTTAATTACAACGATTGAAGAAGATTATCGAGAAATTGGTGTTATGAAGGCCATTGGTATTCAAAATGGTAACATCCAAAACTTATATTTAATAAAATACTTGTTAATTGCATCTTTTGCAAGTTTTCTTGGTTACATACTCTCATTATTTATAGGCCCTCTTTTTACAAAAAATATTTACATTTATATGGGAGCCATAGACAAAACCATTTTTAGTATTCTCGTTCCATTTATAGGTTCAGTTCTTGTATTTTTAAGTGTTGTATTCTTTTGTAAAGTTATACTTAAAAAATTCAAAAAAATATCAGTAATTAATGCATTAAGAGGTAACCGTTCTACTAACTCTGTAAAATATGGATTCAGTTTTCAAATACACAAAAATAAAATAACAAATACTAACATACTTTTAGGATTAAACGAAGTGTTTAAAAAAATTACAGTCTATGGATTGCTTTGTTTTGTATATACGATTTGTATTTTTATTATGATTGTCCCAACTAATTTTTTAAATACTATTAAATCACCTGAATTTATCACTTATATGGGTGCTGGCAAGAGTGATATTCGTATTGATTTGCCTCAAACAAAACAAACTAAGCATCTTTTTAATTCTATACTAGAAAAAATTAGTGTTGACAATGATGTTAAAAAGTATGCATCCTTTACAACAAGTTCATATAAAATAAAAAATAAAGATGGCAAAATAGAAAATATTAAAATAGAAAATGGAAACTTTAGAACTTTCCCACTGACATATGTAAAAGGTTCTGCACCAATGAAAGAAAATGAAATTGCATTGTCTGTCATAAATGCAAATGAACTAGAAAAAAGCATTGGAGATAATTTATCAATTTTCTTAAAAGATAAAGAGTTGATTTTGACTGTTAGTGGAATATATCAAGACATTACCTATGGTGGTAAGACTGCAAAAGCTATGCTACCATCTAGTGAAGATAACATACTATGGCATATTGTAAATTTAAATTTAAAGCCTGGAGTCAATGTAGCAGATAAATTAAAGCAGTATAGCATAAATTATTACCCTGCTAAGATTACTGATATGAATAATTATACAAGTCAAACATTAGGTTCTGTTATCAGCCAATTAAGACTTGTTATAAAATTAGCTGTTGTTATATCTATTGCAATTTCTTCACTAATTACCGCGATGTTCTTTAAAATGCTCATTGCTAAGGATACGCCACAAGCAGCAATTATGTTTAGCTTAGGATTTTCTACTAAAGATATACGCATTCAATACATTACTAGAGCTTTATTGATACTTATAATTGGAACTGTTTTAGGAGTCATTATGGCAAATACACTTGGACAAAAAATATCTGGATTACTACTTTCTGGTATCTCAAATCTCCAGTTTGTAATAAATCCATTAATTGTATATGTGCTTTATCCATCAGTTTTAATTCTCACAGTATTAACTACAATTATAGTAATTAGTAGAGCAATTAATAAAATAAAAATTATGTCTATTATAGAATAAGGGGTATGTTATGAATAATATTATAGAAGCTAAAAAAATTATTAAAGAGTATACTATTGGTAAAGGAAATGTACAACAAGTTTTGAAAGGAATAGATTTGTCAATTCAACATGGTGAATTTATATCTATTATGGGTTCTTCTGGCTCTGGTAAATCAACACTACTACATAACATAAGTGGAATGGATAAATTAACTTCTGGTACAGTCAAATTTTCGGGTGAAATGATTTCTAATCTGTCAGAAGAAGCATTATCAAAACTTCGATTAAAAAATATGGGATTTATATTTCAACAAAGTAATTTACTTAAAAATTTAAATATATTTGATAACATAATTATTTCTGCTTACTTAAGTAAAGAAAAAAATCGTCAAATAATCAATGAACAAGCAACAAAACTTATGGAAAAAATGAACATTCTAGAAATAAAAGATAAAGATATTACTCAAGTCTCTGGAGGTCAACTTCAAAGAGCTTCCATATGTCGTGCTTTAATTAATAATCCGAAAATTTTATTTGGAGATGAGCCCACAGGTGCACTTAACTCCAAGTTAACAAATGAAGTAATGGATATTCTTATAGATATTAATCAATTAGGTACAGCTATTATGCTTGTAACTCATGATGTAAAAGTAGCAATAAAAACAGAACGAGTACTATTTATGTCTGATGGTATGATTGTTGGGGAAATTAAATTAGGTAAATTTAATAATCATGATTCAAAATACCGAGAAAATAAACTGATGAGTTGGCTATCAGAGTTAGGTTTTTAATTTTACTAAACTATTCACTTTATGTACTTTAAAGCTAATGACTTATTCAATGTTTGATGCTAAAATATAATTAATAAAATTTAATTATAGGTGATTGCATTATGAATATTACTAAAGGCATAACTTTACTCTTAACATTATCAATTGTAATATCAGTAGTAGGATGTTCCCCAAAAGAAAGTGCTAGTGAAGTAGCAAAACAATATATTGATAGAGTGAACTCTGGTGACTATGAAACAGCATATAGTTTATTAAGTAAAGATAGCAAGAAAAAAATTAGTCTAGAAAATCTTGAAGAATTTCAAGATATTTTAATTGAAACAAAAAGAATAATTAACTATAAAATAGGTAAAGAAAAAACTATAAAAACATATAACTATGGTGGAAAAGAATATAAAAATGTTGTTAAATTAGAAGAATCTTTTAATATAAAAAATCTTCTTTATAAAAAAGATGAATCTTTAAAGGTAAATAGATATTTTGTAGTTGAAAATAATAAGTATAAACTCTTGTTATATGAAGATTTTAAAAAAGAATTTGGAATTAATAGTATGGATTTTGCTCAACTTAAACTTGATGATCATGGGCTGAAAATATTTAAAGAAGTCGAAGTCATACTAAAAAAAGCTATTACTATTAATCCTACTGATTCAGACCTTTATTATGCACAAGCGTGTAATTACATGCGTTTCGATGGATACCCTGATTATCCAGATGCAACATACAATGCTTTGAATTCAATTAATAAATCTTTAAAGTATCTAGATAAAAAGGACGCGGACTATAAAAAAAATGCAAGCAATGTATATAACTTAAAAGGTGTTATACTCATGTTTCATAAAAAATTTGATGAAGCTCAACAATATTTAAATAAAGCGTTATACTTTAATAAAGATAATAAAGATCCTAAACTCAATCTCGATACACTAAAAAATAAACTACAATAAGTATTTAATTTTTAGTTATATGCTATATAAAGTATTTCTATATATTGTTTACGGTTAAAGCATAATTTCTTTAAAATTAATTACAATTTTAAACTACAAAGACTTATTGCTATATAAATATTAATCTATAACAATAAGTTTTTTATTT
Source organism: Clostridioides sp. GD02377 (assembly GCF_045899875.1). Lineage (NCBI taxonomy): Bacteria > Bacillati > Bacillota > Clostridia > Peptostreptococcales > Peptostreptococcaceae > Clostridioides > Clostridioides sp. GD02377. Next base: position 20,947 of record NZ_JBJODA010000013.1, on the reverse strand, counting down.
AAATAGAAAATGAAATTGCTAAAACTTAGTTATAGAAATTCAAACTAAAAATCTTAATAAATTTTCAATTATATTATTTAATAAGATATTAACTAAATTCACATATCTAAATCTAAACACTGTTTATTAAATACTCTATGTTATGTATATAAAAGAGCATTTAAATACATTATCTCTATAATAAATTAAACATTAGAATACCTCAAATAATAAAAAAGAAGGTATAAAGAGCTACCCTCAAGCTCAATATACCTTATAAATGTCTAAACTTCATTTTTTACTAATTTTTCTATATCTTTGATAATATGTTCTTTAGATTTTTTTCCAGCTATAGCATCAAAAATTGCAACAGCCTTTTTCTCTCCAAATTTTTCTGCTACATCATTAAAATCTAGAAATCTAACACTTTCTTTTTGTTTACCAAACATATAACACCTCTCATACACTTTTATATACTTATTATAACTTCTATATATTTATTTTTCACCAATAAACGTTAGACAAATTAGTTCCTTTATTTTTTCAGTCTGATTCTATTTTCAAAATTCCCAACAAAAACAGTTTATTCTACTCTATAAATAAAAATAGACAATTTAATTTGTAGTAAATTTGATAATAAAATACAATGAACAAAATTTTATTTATTGTACTTTCAAGAACTTTTTATTAAAACTTATATGAGTTATAAAAAATATATTACTATATGAAACATAAATATGTAAATATAATTATCCCAATATTCAATTTATTTAAAACAATAAAAAGTATAGTATATTGAATAGCAACACTATACAATTCTCAATATAATCTGTAATAAAAAAATACTCTAAATTTTTAATTTTTTGTATACAATTATAAAAAATCAATAAAAATATATAATTATAAGAATAAAATTTAGCACAATTTTAAACAACTAAATGCTACTAATATAAATAAATTATTGATACTAAAATTATACATTAAACTCTTCTAGAACCTTTATTGCGAATCTTGCGTTTGGATACGTAATAGACCCACCACCAATTACACCTATTTTTATTGCTTCTATAATTTCATCATTACTCGCACCAGAATTAATACAACCCTCAATATGATAACAAATACATTCATCACATCTACTTAAAATAGAAATAGCTAATCCCATTAATTCTTTATTTTTTTTGCTTATAGCTCCTTCTAAATAAGCCTTATCATCAAGACTTCCAAATACTCTGAAAAATTCATCTGTATCACTTAATTTTTTATTGTAAAACTTTCTATATTCCTTCATTTCTTTAGTATTCATGTTCTACCTCCTATATTTATAAATAATTTTTTATAAAAGTAGCACACTATACTTATGCTTTCAACATTAAATTCAAATTTTTAAATTATATTCAATAGATTAATTAATATAAGTTCTTAAAATTTTCAATATACCATATTAATTTCATTAAATAATATTTTTTCAGAGCTAAAACAAACATCTTAGTACATTTTAAATTATATATTTTAGCTCTGAAAAGTATTGCATTCATTTAAATATTATGATGATTAGTTATTTTTCATTGAAACTCTGTATATCAAATAAGAATATATAAATGGTAGTATTACAATTACAAAAATTACAAACATATTATAAAAAGGCATGTTAATAAAAGCATTAATAATTAACAATATCCCACCAATAATCCAAATCCATCCAGCTAAACGATGTGTCTTATTCCAATTGTCTTCATCATTAAGAGTCCATGGTAAAATTATTCCCATAGAATAATTTTTCTTACATTTAGGAAGATAATTTCCAAATAAAATAACTACTATCCCCAAAATCAATCCTGTATAAAAATTAAACTCCAAACTAATTCCTGTTGAATACAAAACCATCATTATTTGTAAGATGACTGCAAGTATAGCGACTCCCCATTTTGATAAATTTTGCATGACATTTGAAAAATTAGCCTTTTTAGGTTCATTTTCAAGTCTAAACCATGTATACAAATGAACACATAGCATTAGTAATGGTACCCCAAAAGCTGCTATAAATTTTGGAGCATAATTATCTGGATTTCCATAAGTATCAAAATGAATTGCAACTTCATTTGGTAGTCTATTGTAAAAATATATTGATACAATAAATGGTATAAAACATATTAATGTAGATAAAATAAATTGTTTATTTATCGCTTTTTTCATTATCTTTTTCTCCCTTCTCCATAAATTGTGAAAACCAAAGCATAACCTCTTCAAAAACCGAAATGTTTATTTCATAGAAAATAAAATTTTTATACTTTGTCTCAAATATGAGTCCTGCCTTTTTTAATTGAGATAGATGATAAGAAATTGTGGCATTTGTCATATTAAATTTTTCACTAATTTCTCCTGCTGACATTTTATTCCCCCTTAACATAAGTAATATTTCTCTTCTTACAGGGTCTGAAAGAGCTTTAAACGTTTCTGGAAAACCCAACACCATCACCTCTCTATTTAGAATTTCATCTAATTAGAATATAGCATAGGTATTATTATATTTCAATATCTATTTAGAATTTTTTCTAAATACTTATTTTAAATTATCAAATAAAGTTTTTATTTTCTTTTAATAAGCTGATTTTACTTACATTTTATTTCTATTCAAATATCTTAACTTCAAAAAATAAAAGAGCCTAGAAGTTAACTCTAGACCCTTATATTTTATATATTTCCTATATTTAAAATATAATGCATACAATTATGCAACATATTCATATTTTGCTTTGTATTCTCTCATTGCATCATTCCAAGCTTCTTGTACTGTTACACCTTTTTTATTAGCGATTTTTTGTGCCAATTCGATTATCTTCATAGCTCTTCTTGATATATTCATAAATAACTCCTCCTACAAATTATTATATATTTCATATAAATAAAATTAAAATTATATTTTTTTGATATATAATCTTTCTATGTATAATATTACAATTTATATGTGTATTACATATGAACTGTATTAGAAGATAATTAGAACTTTTAAAAGTCATTTGATATATTTTAATCACAACTACTTATAAAATTTAAAAGTTAATCAATTAAAATAACGTTTGATACACTAATTTTGTGACCATAAACAATGCCATTACTAAAAATATTGGTTTTATCATCTTTGAACCTTTTTTTATAGCAACTTTAGCACCCACATAAGCACCTATTATCATTACTAATGCAAACACTATAGCAATTTTATAGTATACTTGACCATTTATCACAAACAATAATAATGATGTTATGTTACTTGTTAAGTTTAATATTTTTGTATTTGCAGAAGCATGTAAAAAATCATATCCATATATTTTTATAAATCCAAAAGTTAAAAAAGTACCTGTACCAGGTCCAAAAAAACCATCATAAAAACCCATTATAAGAGCCATAATCATACCTAATCTTAGATTTTTCTTATTAATACCTTCAAAATTATCTTCTTGACCTAAGTTTTTAGAAATAAAAGTGTAAATAGCCACTATTAAAATCATTATTACAACTAAAACATTTAATATATCTTCACTTATTGATAGTACACATCTTACACCTAAAATACTACCAATAATAGTAAATGGTACTAATTTCTTTAAAAGCTCATTATTAGTTTTACCAGATTTTGAGTATCTATAAGCACTACTTATACAGCCTGCTGATGCAGCAAATTTATTTGTACCAATAGCAAGATGCACTGGCACTCCAATCGCCATAAGAACAGGCATACTTATGAGTCCACCCCCTCCTGCTATAGAGTCTACAAAAGCAGCTAAAAAACCTCCTATGCATAAAAAAATAATTACAAGCATAAAACTCCTCCACATATTCTATCTCAATTTTATTAACAACATATATCTTACTTATGTTGTAATATTATTCTATTTTATTTGTTTATTGTTGTTATTTTTTACAAGTGTTGGTATCTCAATGTTTTATTAAGTTCAGTTTTGTTGTTTATGTTTTATTGTGCTTAATTCAAATTTATTCTATTCCTTATTTTGGGTGGCAAGATGGTGGCAAGTTAGATTTTGTCACCATTTATTTTTAAGAAATATAGTTCATTAATATAAATATAGAAAGGAGGTGAAAAGATAGATAAAACAAACTCGCCAAAGTTAAAACTGCTCTCTATATCTTACCTATTTTAATAAATTTAATTGATAAACTAATTAAGTTATTAAAAGATTTATAGTTTTATAAGCTAGGAAGAATTTAATCTTCTTCCTAGTAATTTCTTCTTAGATATTATAACACATTTTCTATAAAATATAAGTGATAAAGTTTACAAAATCTGTATTGTCATAGTTGCTATAACTATAGTAATAGACATAATACTTTTATTTTTGCATTTTAATACTAGCAATATAATAGGATTAATAATAAGCATTTTATTGTTAATATTTGTTACATTACAATATAAAAAAAGAGGGAAATAGTTTGGAGCAAAAAGAATCTGAAATAGTTTATAGTAAAGGTGGCTCAGGTACTTATTCTGCCAAAATTTCTTTACCTTTAAGCCAACTTGAAAAAATGAGATTTACAAGGGAAAAACGTAAGGCAATAGTTATTTTTGATGAGGAATAATTTTAAAATAAGTAGGTGTAATGTAAGCATCTACTTATTTTTATTATATTTTGTATTTCATGTTAATAGATTTTATAAATTTATTGAAAAATATGGATAAAAGTGTTGCATATTACGCCCCGTAATGTTATAATATATTTATAGATAAGGAGGTGACAAAATTAAAAACTAAGAAAGGAGGACAAAGAGAGTGGGGAGATTAGAAAGAAGAAAAAATAAAAAAGAGAACAAATTTAATATACTTAAAAAAGTTCTCTCTTTTATATTATTAATACTAAATATAGCTCTTACAGTTTTAAGACTAATTAAAGAACTATAAGAGTTAAGCCTAGAAGGAAATGCACTTCCTTCTAGGTGGTTTCTTTCTAATATTATAACATACTTTCTAGAATACCATGAATAGAAAATTTTACAAAATATGTATTGCTGTTGTTTTAATAACTATAGTATTTGATGTAATACTCTTAATAAAAAGTTTTGATATCTGGAATATCATTGGCTTATTAATAAGTATCTCACTATTAGTTTTCTTTACAAAAGAATTAAAAAAGGATGGAAATTAAATGGAGCAAAGAGAATTAAATATAAGTTTTCATAAGAGTGGAAATGGATACACTACCACTAGATTATCTTTACCTATCAATTGGGTTAAAGAATTGGGTATATCTCAAGATGAAAGAAAAGTTATAGTTACACTAGAAGATGGTAAAATAACTATTGAAAAAGCTGAGAATGATTAAAAAAAGGAGGTGGTAACTATTTTAGTTGCTACCTCCTAATCAATTTATTTGTTTATAAAATCTAATGCTTTATAAAGGGTGTCAAATCTATCATTACCCTTTATCATAGTATATTTTTCTGTCGTTATGGAACTTATCTTATTACATGCTCCTCCTCCTACAACATATAGATTCTCGGTTTTGGAGGGTTTATAATCTTTTATATCACAAACTAAGCATTCTTCTTTTTTATATCCCCAACCAATTACAGTCGCAGGTATCTTATCAACTTCGCCATCGTAAACTATTGTATGTTTATACATGATTTTATCCTCATTATTTATATTTTTATTTAATATGCCTTCTGCAATTAATCTCGCTACTGTATTTTTGTATTTAATATAATAATCTGTATCAGCCTTACTATCTACAAAACAAGTTTCAATTAATATTGCTGGTGCTTTTGTATGACTAAGCCAGTAAAGACCTCTTACATCTGTTTTTGCACCCCTATTTTTAAATACAGTTGATAATTTTGAATTAACTCTCTCAGCATATGTTTTACCATTATTAGTTTTATATATTGTTTCTGTACCCATTGGATTTAAGGTTGTACTATTTGCATTAAAATGAATTTGTACTGCTAAATCTACATCTTGTCTGTTGGCTATTTGACATTGTTCTGCTAAGTAATTATTGGATTTATCTATCTTACCTGTATATACAGTTGCTCCACCCTGTTTTAACCATTTTACTATTAAGTCAGTTAGTATTCTATTTTCTTTTCCTTCATCTATATAACCTACTGCTCCAGTTCCTTTTCCTGTTAGAGTATGCCCTGGTACTATTGCTACTTTCATCATTTATCACCTTCTTTCTGTAGCATTACCTTTATATCTGTTACATCTTCCTTTATTTCCTCCACATCAGTTTTCATTGCTCCCATTTCAACAAGTATATTTTTATTGATTTCCTGTTGTTGTGTAGATAGTTCGATAAAGTTTTCTACTGTCTTTTTATACATGTCTCTATCTTCTTTTTTCTCTTGCATAGTATTTTTGAATAATAAAGCACATAAGATTCCTATTGCTCCTAAACTACTTAATTCTGTTAATAATTTTTCCATGATGACCTCCTACTAAAATTGATATAAAAAAAGAACCTGTGTATTTTAGATAATAGGTTCTTTTGGTACTTCTTCTTTATTTATCATGTTTGTTAATTCTGTATATTCATTCTCTTTAATTCTATTTAATGCATAGAATACATCTAACTTGTTTTGCAACTCTTCTTTAGTTTCATAATTTTTTTGTTCAATCATTCTTTTTAAAATATTATACATATTCTTACCTCCAAATTTTTATAACTTTATAGCATATTATTTGTGTTAAGTTCTAACATAGCTATTCTATAAGCATTATCTATTAAAAGATTATCTTGCTCCTTCTGATTTTCTATTAAAATTGTACTTTCATCAAGTGGTTGTTCTGGTTTGACTGGATTGTTTTGTAATTCTAACCACTCATTATAAGACTGTTCACCTGTTTTAATAATTTCTCCTTTGCTTATTAAAGGTGTCCACAATTGTCCACTATCTGTAATAAAAAAATTATCAATTCCTATATTGTCAATTTCTTCTTTTGAGAAATTATGCTCTTTTATTATTTTAAATTTCATTTTATCCATACTTTAAACCTCCAAATTTACAACAACACTAATTAAAATTCCTTTATTCTTAATATCATGACCTGGAGTTAACATTAGTATAGTATTATTTACACAAGCTATCCCTACAGTGTCAACTTGTTCACAAGAAGAATTCATAACTGGACAAGAATAGTTTTGTCTTGATATACCTAAAGGTAATTTAATTATTGCTTCTTCTAAAACAGTAGATGATGTATTTTTTGTCACAATCATGTTTACAAATAAGTACTTTCCTACATTTGTAATAGTAGCTGATTGCCATACTTTATCCCATCCATTTATAAATTTAAAATCAATATTATTTTCAGTTTTAATTATTGATGTAATTTCTTTTAAATTTTCTCTAATAACTTCTATATGACTACCTAAATTTTGTGTACTTTCAAAACTAATATTTGGAGTTATAGCCCCAGCATTACAAATAAATCTAGTTTGATTATCATATTGTTCTAAATTTAATGATGTCAATTCAATTTCTCTTGGTGTTTCTAATTCATAAATTATTTTCAAAGGATTTTTCTTTAATTTTTCTTTAAAATTAGCAATGCTAAAAGGAGATATCAAAGTATCTACTATATCTATTACACCTATTCCATTTTCTGTTGATATAGATAATGCTGATTCAGCTTGAACATTATATATATAGTCCACATAAGATTGCTTGTACAAGTTAGTTACAAACTTAGACATATCTAATCTTAATACAGATATATCTAAATTTAATCTAAACTCATACATTCCATGAACTTCTATCCAATTTTCATTACCATTAAAAACTATTTCTTCACATCTTTGTATTAGTTTATATGAACCATTTTTGTAGACTATTTCATCTCTTATTCCATTTGATAAGCTTCTTAATGTGTATGGAATTACCTTTTTATCATATTTATTTCCTTTAGTTATAATTGTTTTATTACCATCATCATGCAAATCTTTTATTATAGTAACTTTTAGATATTTTGCATTTTTAGGACTTCTAGTAACATAAAAAATATCTTTATCTCCTATTATTCTTTCATTTAATGGTGCTTGTATGAAACTCTTATTTATATCATACCAACAAATATTTCTACTACAATTATAAAAAGTATACTCTGTATTTGGTTCTATTTCTATATAATCTAATGTATATTTATGATTGCTAGCTTCAGAAATAAGTTCTTCTCCATTAAGATATTGTAAAATATAATTATCTTTAAAATTGGAATTCTTATTAAAGATATTAATTCCATTATATTGATAACTTAAAAGTTCTATTTTATCTATTTGCCCAACACTTAATAGTTCATTAGAGTAATCTATATTAATATCTGTATAATCTCCTTCTAATATGGTAATTTTCAAACTTACTTCATAACCAGATGCAAGTGTATCATTATCTAAAACACTCCTTAAAGCCACATTACAATCACTTAAGTCTGATATTGTTGTGAATGTATATCTGAATTTCCCAATCACTCCTCCTAATATAGCTATATTTGTCAGATTAGGAATAAATACTGAATTTTCTTCTCCTAAACTATGAATATATATTCCACTTGTACTAGGTAAAGTATTTTTATCAACATCAACTATTATTGTATATATAGTATCTGGTTTATATAAAGTATAATTGGTTGTAAAAAAATTAGAATATCTTATATCATTTTCTGTTAGTATGTTTATTTTTCCATCTAAAAAAGTTGCTTTCCATAAAGAAAAATCTGAACTAGTTTTTCCCCATAAATCAATTAGTGTCTTACCTTGTATGTTAAAATTAGTTAAATATCCCTTCTTACTGTTTTCTATAGAACATTCTCCATTATCTGCCACATAAGAAATATTAGGCACTTCTTTTAAATCCTCTATATCTTCAAACCTTTTATTTGTATCAACTGGTAAATTTAATATCTTTTGTCTAACTTCTTCATTTAACAAATTATATTCTCCTTTCTATTTGATAAAATAAAAAAGAGCCTTAAAACTCTCTTTTTCTACCTTGTTTTTCAAATCTATACACTATTAAGATATCACTTTCTTTCTAATCTAATATATATTGTGCATTTATAATAACTGCTGTATTTGATGTGAGTGAATTTATTTTAAAATCACCAGCAGAATTTACATATAGCAGTCCTACAGGTGTTCCAATTGTATTAAAAGTTTGAAATAGTTGATTAGAGTTTGGAATCATATCTTCTGGTATTTTACATATAATTGTTTCATTAGAAATTATACCACCTTTAATGCTTCCAATAATAGTTACAACATTCCCATTTCGTGTTACTACTATCCCTCTATGAACATCACTAAACAAAGTCCATCCATTTAGTAGTTTATTAGCTAAATTTATTGTGTGTGTATTTCTTTGTGTATCTATAAGTGCTTTTATATTACTTCTAATAACTTCTATGTGATTACCTAAGTTTTGAGTACTTTCAAAACTAGTATCTGGAGTAATACCAGATTCACAAATAAACATAGTTTGATTATTATATTGCTCTAAATTTAATGTTCCAAGTTCAATTTCTTTAGTTTCTATTTGTCTAACAAGAGTTACATGATTATTGTTCAGCCACGTTTTAAAACCTGATAAGTCTTGTGTTTCTAATCTACTTTTTAAAATTCTTATCCATATATTAGTCTTGGTTTCATAAATACCTTCAAAATTATAAGCTACCCCCCAAATTGCATAGGGCTTGAATTTATCACAATAGAGATTTATATTGTTAATTGCCCCATTTATATTGGCTCCAAGTGGGGCATTAAACAATAAAGTCTCATTTGTTGCATTTTCTAAAAGTTCAGTCCAATTTTCTTGACCATTTATAGTTATCTCTTCACATTTTTGTATTAACTTATAAGCATTATTCTTATAAGTTATTTCATCTTTAATACTATTCGGTAAGCTTCTTAAAGTATATGGAATTACTTTTTTATCAAACTTAACCCCTTCACTAATTATTATTCTACCTTTGTATCTAGTTGGAACTGACATTCTCATATAACATGAATTAGAAGTTGTTTTAATAAAGAATAACCCTTCTGATACTTTATCACCTAGTCCATTAATACTTATAGAAGGATTTGGATAACCAAAATTTATTATATTTTTATCTTTATCATAGAGTAAAATATTCCAATTTGCATAAATTAAAGTGTAGTCTGTATCAGCTTTAACTGGTATATAATCTAAAGTATAAGAATAATGTTTGGACTCATATTCTAAATTATCATTTCTATTTAAAAAATATCCATCTTTCCATGTTATGTTATTAGGTATTATATTAATATCTTCTTTACATGAAAATAGTTCTATATTATCCCCTTGACCAACACTTTGGAGTCCGTCAAAATATTCTATATCTTTACTTGTACAATCCCCTTCTAATATTAACATTGATTTTGATAGTTGTTGTTTATCTACATCTGTTTCACCCCAACCATCAGGAGCATGACCATAACATAAAATTTCTGGTATATTAATGTTATCTGGTATAGTGTATAGTACTTTACTTTTTGCTTCAACTTTTAGGTTTTCAATTCCTCCATAAATATATTTTATTTGCTTATCACTAAGATTTATAAAGGTATAAGTTTTACCACTTTCAATATATTTAAATGGGTTGTTATACCTAACTCCATCTGTAGTATAGACATTATTGGGATTAGCTAAATTAACTAATGTTTTACCCTCTATATTAAAATTAGTTAGATAACCTTTCTTACTATTTTCTATTGTATATTCACCTGTATCTGTGCTACATTTTATATTGTCAACTTCCTTGAGATTTTCTATATCATCAATTTTATTTTCTAAAGCTTTTAATAAATCTTCTATCTTTATAGAAGAATAAGTGGTTGTTTCGGTACTTCTATTATCATCAATAGTTGCTGAAACCATATTTATGGCTGAGTTTCCATTTACAACTATACATTCAAGTTCATTGTTTGATTCATTAAAAACTTTTATCCTATTATCATCTAAAATTTGATATGAACAAAATATATTGTTATTGGTAGTCTTATCTATTAAACTTACAAGTACTTTTCTAGTTACAAGATTATGTTCAACTATAGTTGTATATGTACTTTCTTCTAATATCCAATCATTTGTTGATATATCTTTAGATATAGCTACATTAGTGCCACCTTGAATTAATTTATCTAAATCTTCTTTACTTGCTTTCTTACTAAGTTCTAGGTTAATATTATCCTGTTCATTATTTAATTTATTAATATTTTTTACTACATCTTCATTTAACAATTTGTCACCTTCTTTCTTATATTAAATTTATTTTGCTGTAAATATATCCCCATAATAATAATCATTAGCAAGATTAACATTTACTTTTCCAAAATATACTCTACAATAACAAGTTAACTCAGCATCATAATGACTCACAATTCCTGGGAATGTTCCTGGTGAACCAGAACCATTACCATCTGTACCAGTTTGAGTAAATCCATCTGCATTAATAGTCATTATTCCATTATCACTATTAGTAGTATATTTTAATATAAATACTTTATTTGGCTTTGTAATAATATCTCCATTAGAATAAGCACCTGTGCTTGTTCCAGTATTAGATTTTATCCAAGAATCTGATTGATAATTAAATGTTCGTGTGAAACTACTAGAATTTAATAATGTGGTTTCCATCTTAGAATCAAGTCTATTATCCCAAATAGCTTTATTGAAAGCTTGTAAACTAATATTACTTTTAGAAATAGCCAAAATGGCTGTCGAGCTACTTGCGATGGCAGACATGGCTGTCGAGCTACTTGCGATGGCAGACATGGCTGTCGAGCTACTTGCGATGGCAGACATGGCTGTCGAGCTAGAGATTACTATGTTCAAGAACCCTTTATTATTTATTATTGTGTTTACTGCTATTTGTGAGCTTGCCACAGCATTCATTGCTATTTGTGAGCTTGCCACAGCATTCATTGCTATTTGTGAGCTTGCCACAGCATTCATTGCTATTTGTGAGCTTGCCACAGCATTCATTGCTATTTGTGAGCTTGCCACAGCATTCATGTATTTATCACTTCTAGCTAACGCATCCGAAGTGTTGATACTTATATTGTCTATCCCCGCTAGCTTCGCTGCGGTTTTTGCTATAGCTAAATCAATTTCCTTGATAGAATTGAAAGCTACTTCGTCACTTGATAAAGCTGTTATAACACTTAAATTATTTTCTATGCATTGAAATATAGCAATTATATTATTTTTGTCTAAGTTATTATTTGATAATAAATCTTTTACACTTATAAAATTAGTATTCATATTTTCAACTATAGGAAAAAGCTTACCTTGGTATTCTATGTTAGTTGAATTAATCATACTAGTCATATTTGTTATTAAAGTATTTATATCTAACTTAAATATACTATTATGAGTTTCTAAAATCTTTGTAAGTACAAGTCTAATAACATTTGCATTTGCTAAAACTAAATCTAATGTATCTTGATTAGATAATAGTAGCTGTGTAGCTTCTAAATTCTCAAATATCATCCTAACTGATTCATGATTTGTTGCTATATGAGTCATTGCTTCAGTACTATTGATTATAGCTTCTCTAATTACATTATTTTTTAAAATTGCCCTTATAACTGCTGGCTCTGCTGTAACTTTTAAAATGTATTGTCCTAACAAATCCATAGCATTACTACTTGCCACAACAGCTTCCATGCTTGATTCACACATAGTTAAAGCTACTATTGCATTACTATTATTAAGTATCACATTAGTAGCTTCTGTATTGGCTAATATTTCATCTATAGTTGTAAGACTTTCTAAATCAGCATTATTTAAATCGAAAGTAGAATTAAACCATGTGCCTATGCTTGACTTTTCTTGTTCTCTTGTAACATATCTATCATATCCTTCTTTAAATTTTTCCTCTAATGAATTATAATGCTCTACAGTCATTCCTTTTACTACATTATCAGCATTTCCTAGACTAAATATATCTGTTCTATAAAAAGCATTTAATTGTTCCCCTAGCTTGGTACTTTTATCAAACAGATTATCAATGTCTGTTTCTGAAAAAGCTGCATATACTACTTCTCTAATTCCTCGATTAGAAAATAAGTATAGACTATTTAAATATAGCTCTTCCCATATTCTAATATTACCATCATAAAGTACATAGCTGTCTAGTTCATTTAGTTTTAAATCATTCAAATAGTTTAAAAAATTCAAAGGTTCGCCTTGTATGTCACTGTTTACCTTATATACCTCTGACCAGCTCATTAAATCACCCCTTCACTTGTAACAGATTCTTGTATCATTCCATTTTCAAAATTAGTTATTGTTGTACTGATTAATATATCATTTATATATTTTTCTTTTGATATAGAACCATTAGCATTAAACTTTGTAATATACTTGATATTATTATCTAATACCTCTGTTATAGAGCCATTTGTATTAAATTTTGTCTCTTTATTTTTAAAAGTATCTAATTCAGAAAGTTTTTCTTTTTCTTTAGTTGTATAATCTTCTGTAGAAAGTCCTTTCCCTTCCACTTTTTCAACATATATACCATGAACATGTTCTAAATTAGCTTTTTTATCTAATCTATCTTTTAATAGTCTTTTTATCTCTATGCTAGAGTAAGTACTTTCAAGAGATTCTATATCATCATTAATAGTGAATTTTATAAGTTCAATAGTTGAACCACCATTAACTACAGTAATTTCAATATCTATAGCAATTTCATTAAATAATACTATATTATTATCATCTATAATTTTATAAGATGTAATCAAACTTTTCTTGTTAAGTTTATCTATAGAAGATACTAGTATTTTTTGAGTAACAAGATTATGCTCTACTGAAAGTTCAAATCCTCCATCAACTTCAATCCATTCAGATGTATCATATGATTTATTAAATGCTACATTTATTCCACCAGCAATAAGCTGCTCTATTTTTAAATCTAGTTTATTAAAATCATAAGTTAATCTCTCTTTTAAAGTATCTTTTATCTGACCATCTGTTGTTTCTTTTGATTGTAATATTTCTCCCGCTGTATCTAAATTTTCTAATTCATTGAACCTTTTTTCAAACTCAGTTATTTTATTGCTAACAGTGGTTGTCATATCTGTTTTAGCAGTATCTACTTCAATTATTTTATTATCAACCTCATCTACTTTATCATCTACTTTTTTCTGCATATTAATTATAGATGTTTGCCTAGTTGATTCATTTAATTCTCTAGTTTCCTCATTACTTTTTCTAAGTTCTTCATTCTCTTCTCTTTTAGTTTCTGAACTTTGTCTTGTTATTTCATTTGCTTTTCTTGTTTCTTCATTAGTTTCCCTTGTTGTTTCACTAACTTTTCTAGATTCTTCATTAGTATTTCTAGTTTCTTCACTAGCATTTCTTACTTCTTCACTTGCTTTTCTTGTCTCTTCATTTATATTTCTAGTTTCTTCGCTAGTATTTCTTACTTCTTCACTTACTTTTCTTGTCTCTTCATTGCTTTTTCTTAGTTCTTCATTTTCTTCTCTTATATCTTCATTACTTTTTCTTAGTTCTTCACTTTCTTCCCTTTTAGTTTCTGATTCTTGCCTAGCTACTTCACTAGTAACTCTTGTTTCTTCACTAGTGTTTCTTACTTCTTCACTTGCTTTTCTAGTATTTTCATTTGATTCCCTTGTTTCTTCACTAGTTTTTCTTATTCCCTCATTTGATTCTCTAACTGTCTCATTGTTTTCTCTTGTTTCTTCATTTGTATTTCTAGTTTCTTCACTTGACTCTCTGACTATCTCATTGTTTTTTCTTATCTCTTCATTAGCTTCTCTTGTTGTTTCATTTGTCTTTCTAAGTTCCTCATTCGCTTCTCTAGTCGTTTCACTTGTCTTTCTAGTTTCTTCATTAGTTTCCCTAGTAAGCTCTTGCGTTTTTCTTATTTCCTCATTATCACATCTTTCAGCTTCATTACCTTTTCTTTGATTTTCACTTTCAATTCTTATATCCTCATTGCCAACTCTTACATTTTCAGAACTTATTCTAATTTCTTCATTAGATTTTCTTACATTTTCATTTTCTTGTCTTTCTTCTTCATAACTTAATACATTCAATATGTCTTTTATTATATCCCAACTAGGCTCATCCTCTATTGCATTTCTATTTATACTTTTTTCAACTTTTATTATTGTAGAAAATGTAGTAACTACCTTGTCATCTTTATATAAAGTTATCTCAGAAGCAACATCACCTTCCTCTGAAAGCTCTATATGACTTAATTCAGTATAAACAGTTGAACCTTCTATGGTACAATTCTTCTGAGTAACTCTTCCACTTGGTAAACTAAAAAATGCTAATGCTGTATATCCAGTTAAATCAACATCTATAGAATCTTGTACTATCCTCATGTTATAAGATACATTATTATCATTTTGCTTATATCTAGCTATTTGATACATCTTTGTATTGATGTCTACAATATAAATTCTATCTCTCAAGATTTATCACATCCTCTCTATGCATCTATTCCTCCATTAAACTCTTCAACACTTTCTTTTAACCAATTGTAGCAAGCTTGGACTTGATTTACTCCACTTATATCCAGCGTATTTGTATCTAAATATAAAGCAAAATCATCTTCCTTCATCATATAGTTTTTAACAATTATTGGTTGCTTATTATCTAATCTTCTTTGCTCATCTTTATATCCAGCAATAAATACATTACACTTTTTTGCACCATAACTACTATTTATTGTTGTTATCCTCCAATAGTTAGCAGTTTGACCCATTGCATTTGTTATATCCTTAGAAATTGCCATGTTGTTCTTCTCCTCCCATTATTGAAAAATATTCATGTTCTTTATCAATTCTACTTCCCTTTACACTAAAATCTACTTTCCCAGTATATCCAGATACTTTAAAATATCCATTTTGCTTTTCTACAACTTCAACTTTTCCATTAGAAGGAAATACTGCATATTTTGAAATAGTTTTAGCATAAGTACTATCTAATTTAACTATAGTTCCTGTTTCTTCTACTTCTACATCAAATAAAATATCTTCTATTAATGTTTGAGGGCTATCAACTGGTGACATACCAAAAATGGTTCCATCAATTTCAATAGAACCTCCTTTTTTAGTCCCATCATCATAAAAAGCGTGTCTTTCTCTTCCTCTACAATAAATAGCAGCATTGCCATCATCCCATGCTACAAAACCAGTTTCACCACTTTCAGTATATAATCTTAATGCACCAGACATATCAAATTGTGCACCATCCCATCTAATTTCATCTTGATAAAAATAAACACTTGAACGAGAAAAGTTATTATAAATAGTTGTACTACCTATATAAAAGTTTATTGAAGAACCATCTACAGCTACATAATGGCTTCTATCATACTGAAATCTAATTGATTTACCTATACCAACACCATTTAATGCAGTAGCATCTATTGCACATTCAGCTCCATTACCTGAAAAAAGTAATATTCTTGGATTTGATGAACTAGCACCTATTCTGTCACATAAAATAGTACCTGTATCTATATAATCAGCATTTATATATAATCTACTTCCACTTAAATATATTCCACAATTTCGATTCCCTGTTAATGCATCGAATACTGCTTTTTGGTCACTAGTTAAAACACTTTCATAGTTGTTTTTATCACCTATAGATAATTCATTAGCTCTTATATTGACTTTCCCATTGCTATCCACTTGTAAAGTTATATATCCATCATTATCTCTCACAGTTAAATTTCTACCATTTATAAATTGCCCCTCTAAAGTACCAGTTCTAATGTAACTTGCATTTAAATATAACTCATTCCCAACCATATATAGTCCTTTAGCAAGACCATTATTAGTTAATTTGTTAAATATCTCAAGTTGAGTTATATTATCTATTTCTCCTCCTATAATTGACTCTAGTGACTTCCCTTTTAATGTAAATGTTGTTGCACCTATATGAACATTTCCAAAACTATCTATATTTAAAGTTGTTTGGCTGTTTCCATCAACCACAACTAAATTTTTAGCTTCAATATACTGTCCTTTTACTTTTCCTACATTTATCTTATCTGCATCTAAATCTCTTATAACTGCATGACCTATAGCTGCTTCTTCAAAATATTCAGCTGCATCACTTAACTTCCTTGTTGTTGCACTAACTTCATTTGAAAATTCATTATAGTTATCATGTGTATTTCCAGCCCTTACTCTATAATACCAAGTTTGCATAGGTTTAACTTCATGGAGTAATGAACTTGCTTGACCCACATATATCCTGTTTGTATATCCTATAGTATCTGGTTCAAATCCTTTTATTTGAGATGCATATACTTCATAGTTATAATATAGTTTATTATCAAAAGTCCAATCTAATTGAATCATACTCCATAACCCTAATGCTGTGACATTTGAAGGCTCTGGAAGTGTATCTGGAAAATTATCACTTTCAATTACAATATTATCTACATTATTTTGAACCTTATCTATTTTTTCTTCTAAATCATCTATTCTCTCATCTTTAAAATGATTTACTAAGTCACCAATTTCAACCGAATTGTATTTTTTTAATACTGGATTATATTCCGTTTTTACTACCCTTGCAGTAGCATTTATACCTAAGTTATAATCTCTAACTATTATTTCATCATCCATATTAACAGTCTCAAGCATCTTATAACTTTTATAATCTTCTGTAGTTGATAAATCTACAAATTCAACTTTGTAAGTAACTTTAGGTAAATCAACACTATTTTTAACAAAATAATCTTTGCACTTATTCCTTAAGCTTTCTTCATTTTTCACATCATCATCTGTAAAATCAACTGCAACAATTCTTTGAGTTGGATAATTATTTATATATTTGCTTTCTATATATTTTTCTGATAGTGTAATTTTCTTATTTTTACCACTTTTTTTAGTTGCATATGGATATATCTTAGTTATGACTTCCTGTGTATCATAAGTTGCTGTAAGACCTGTTATATTTTTCCTATATGCTAGTAATACATTATTGCTTTCTCCAATATTATTTAATAAACTTATATTAAAATTATCTCTCTTTAATTTAGATTTGTTGTTAAATAACTCTTTAATATCAGATATAGCATTGTGTGGACTTACACATGATATTGAAAAATCTTTATTTCCAGTTATATCTGAATATCCTACAAATCTATTTTCTTCAGTACAGGACCTAAATATTTGATTAAGAACCTCTTCACAAGTAACATTTTTAAGTTCTAAAGTCTCTATAAAATTATTTAACAAGTCATAACTAATATGTTCTGCTTTAACTAATATTTTTCCATCAAGTTCTTTAGAAATATAGTAAATCCTAAATAACTGATTTTTAAGTTTTGGAGAAGCATCAGCCATAACTATTTTATTATAATCAATTTCATCAAATAAAAAAGAGCCCACATAATATGTAAACTCTAACTCAAACAACCCATTTAATTCTTCTGTAATCTTTGCTTCAACTGCATCTTTTAATATTCCTAATCCATTATTTTTAAAATTTGTTTCATTTGCTTTATATAACCTAAGCAATCTATAACACCACCCATCTAGGTTCTATCTCTATTTTTTCTACATCTCCAGTGTATGTTATTATATTTTCACCATGTTCAAATGTTGGAAAATCTCCAAACATTCTACTATTCTCATTAACTATATCATTAGTATGAATATCTACCTTATAAGCATTCATGAGTTCACAATCAATATATATATGTCCTTGAACTTCTGTAAGTTCTATTATTTCATTATTTATTTTTAATTTTATATCACCATTTCCAAATACTTTTATAAGAGGATACGAAGCCATTCCAGTATTTATTAACTTAGAATTTGATTCATTTATTGTAATTAAATTACTAATTAGCTGTTTTTTGAGTGGTTTACATTCAAATGTAATCTTAAAATATCCTAAATCCTTTATAACTTCTTCTAAATCAAGTTTATTAATACAAACTGCTTCTCTATAATAGTTTGGGTCACTACTTATAATAAGATTTTTATATGAAAAATCTGTTTGTAACCACATCTTTATTTCAGATGCTAGTATGTTAATATCTTTACCATCTACATCTATATAACATTCTATTTCAAGATTAAAATTACTATAACAACCTTCATCTAAAATAAGACTGCCATTCCTTCCTGGAATCTCTATTCTTTCAAATCTCCGTTCTGGTGATGCAAGTTCATTAATATCTGTAATTACAATACCAAAATCTCTACTATTTATCTCACCATATTGAAAAGAAACTAGTTCATTTTCACTGACACAGTATTGTAAAGCCAAATTATCACCTCCTATACATAAAAAAAGAGATGATTCAAATTTTTATTTTGACACATCCCCTTTTATAATTATTAATTCAATTCATATATTAATCAAATCTTAAAGTTGCATAGTATAAATTGTGGTCTGTAATTGTTTCTAAGTCTTGTACTGAGTTTTTATCTAAAACTGTCATATACTCTGGTGCTAGTATGTTATCTATTTGCTTTGATGTAAATGGGAACACTGGTTTAAATCCCAATTCTAATAAAGGTTTTAAATCATATTCTGAATAAGAGTTAAAATCTCCTGTTATAACTTTGTAGTAGTTTTTATCATTTTTGATTACATTAGCTAACTCTTGTGCATGTTTCCTTACATAAGTATTTCCATTTTGTGAAAAATGCGTGTTATATAATGATACATTTTTATATGATGTATTAAATATTACTTTAACATACCCTCTTGGCTGTTCTCCATTACCTAATGCTGAATATACTCCACCTGTCTTTGTAGATAAACCGAATGTAGATACTACAGCATTACCTTGCCATCCACTTCCCCAAGATAAATCTAGTATTCTTTGTTTTCCTACATGGTCATATACTCCTGCTATTTTGCTTGTACTCTCTGGTAAATTCCAAAATTCACAATATTCTTGTACTCCAATTATCCCTATTCCTTTTTCCATAGCTATATGCATAGCTTTTTGTATTGGTTCTGGGCTTTGCTTAACATATTTATTTATGTTGAATGTACCTATTGTTACTGAACGATTAGCTTCATCTGCTGCGATTTGAGCTTTGAATGCATTTTTTTCTGCTGTAGTAGCCATAACAATACCTCCAAATTGTATAATCATGCATATTATAATACATGAATGTATTTTTTATAAATTAAAGGCCTCATAATTTATATTTCATATAATAAAGACTGTATTTTCATGAAAACTGTAAATTATAAATAATATTTTTTTAATTTACTTAAAGCTTTAACTTTATTGGAATATACAGATTGCCTTGAAAGTTCTAGATTACAAGCTATTTCTGTGTCAGTTAAATTATAAAAATATTTATCTATTATTATTTTTTTTTGAACATCACTCAAACAATTAAGTGATAAATACAACTCTACTTCATTTGTATCTAAACATGAAGTTTTTGATTTTATATTATCGTTATACTTAATTGTTTCAGCATTAAATTTTTTATTTCTATTGTAAAGGGATATAGATTTTCTATTCAAAGATGTACTTATATAGTTAATAATTGCTCCATCAGATTTATTAAGTAACTTACTTGTATCAATTGATTTAATTAATTCAATTAAATATATAACTAAGTCTGTTTCAGCACATTCATAGTCTAACTTATTTGATATTTTTTTAATTAGAAATTTGAATTTATCTAATAAGTTTAATATTAAGCAGCTATCTCCATCTTGATATTCTGTTATGATATCTATTAATTTTATTTTAACCCTCTCCTATTTTTGAATATAAAAAAGTACTTACTTAAACAGTAAGTACTTCTATTTACTTTGCATATTTTTATCAAGATATGATATAATAAAAGCAAGAAGAACTACAATCTATTGTCAGTAGAGTGGAGTTCATCATAAATGATGTTATTTGAATTTATGGAATTTGATTTTTAAATCAAACTCCCAACCACTCTTAGTG
>NZ_JBJODA010000012.1:0-147051 GCF_045899875.1 Clostridioides sp. GD02377 | reverse complement strand
TTTAAAAAAATAAGTTTGCTGGTGTGGCTCAACGGTAGAGCAGCTGACTTGTAATCAGCAGGTTGTAGGTTCGATTCCTATCACCAGCTCCAGTAAAGACTATGTTTTTGGCATAGTCTTTTTTTATTGTCTAATATATATTATTTTATAGTACATATTTTTAGTAATTTATGAGTTATTTACATAGAAAATAACACAGTCTAAAATAAGTATTTTAGACTGTGTCTAGAAGTTTTGAAATATCTCTAATTTGAAACTAATTTACCATGAATCACCATTCTAGCATCGTCAAATTCGTAAGTACAAGTAGAAAGTGTGACTATTTTATCATTAACATTTACTTTAATAGGTGATTTATGCAATGATTTAGAAGTAACATCTTTTATGTAATTTTGGTAATCTGATTCACTGTTAAAACTTGTTTTTAAATAGTCATAATCTGATTCTACAATGTAAGCAGAAAAGACATCAAATAAAAATTCTTTTCCATTAATGATAATTTTTATTTGATTATTTTCTTTAAAAAATGTTTCATCTTTAAAATTATTTAGATTATTAAACATAGTTTTATTTTTCATATTATGTCCATATATTATGACATTTTGGTCTTCAAGAGATTTATTTCTATAATCCATAAATAATGTACCTGAAATAGAATCTTTTTTATAAAAATCTTTATCTAGATAATAAGAATTATCTCTAGATTGTACAACTGGATAATTTATATTTGTATTCTTAACAGAAAGCCAAAACTTAAAATCACTGTTTATTTTTGATAAATCCTCTTTTTTATCTTCTTTTTTTTGAAGTTCAGAGGATATTTTAGTGTCATGATTATATTTGGTAAGTTTTGAGTATATATTAAATCCGCTGTAAATTATTACCAATATTAGTATGATGTTAATTATTATTTTATATGATTTTTTCAATATTTCACCTCAAGTCAAAATAGTTTATATACTTATATTACACTATTTTTGAAGAAATTTAAATTTTTAGTATAATATGTCTTTGACATATTGAAAAATTTATGTTAACATAACTAAGTAAAATGAATATTAAGTAAGCCAGATAATCGCATGTAGTCTTACATGAGGAAAGTCGGAGCTCCATAGAGCAGGGTGCTAGGTAACGCCTAGTGGGAGCGATCCTAAGGATAGTGCAACAGAAATAAACCGCCACTTTTATGTGGTAAGGATGGAAAGGCGAGGTAAGAGCTCACCAGCAGCTAGGAGACTAGTTGGCTATGTAAACCCCACCTGGAGCAAGACCAAGATAGGGATGAAGAGTGCTGCTCGTACTCTCCGGTAGGTAGGTCGCTTGAGCTTATTGGTGACAATAAGCCTAGAAAGATGATTATCTAATACAGAACTCCGCTTATAGACTTGCTTAATTCTTTTGATAGTCAAAACATCAGTTTAAACTGATGTTTTTTTATTTGTAAATTTGTCTAATCTACTTTTAAAATTTTGAGGAATATTGTAATATAAGTTAGTACAGATATTAAAAATGGTATAATATAAGATAGATGTAAAAAGAAAAAGTAAAATGATGTAAATAATATGATATGATATAAGATGTAGCAAATTTAATAGATAATTATTTAAATATCATAATCAAATTAGCGACTTTGTACAATGTGAATATTACAATAAAATAATTGATTTAAGGAGTGAAGGTTTTGAGTGAAAATAATATAATAAGAAACACTGTTTTAAATGTCACAGCAAGTTTTTTAAAACAAGAGTCTAAGATAAATGAAAAATTAGATGGTGTTTTGGAAAAGAAATTTGAAAAAGTAGAATTTAATGAAGCAAAATATGCTGAGCTTTTAAAATTTAATATATTGTTTTATAAGACGTTAGCAAGAAATACAGAACCACTTATTGGAAAATGGATAGTAGATAAGTACATACCTGAGATAGATGAATTAGAAAAGGATTTAGAATTAACTACAGCTAAATGTAGAAAGTATGTAAATAAGGCGATGAAAGAAGGTCTAGACTCTCTAAAAGCCAATGATTTAAATAGTTTTTTAGCATATGATAAAATGGAACTATCAGAGAGAAGAAGACGTTTAGAAAAGGATTATAAGGTTTTAAACTTATATAAAGACCTTCTTAACATATCACTTAGGAAGATAAGTTTAGAAAAGAAAGAATGTGGAAGTTTATTTCTTAAAAATCAAGCTGATGCCAAAAGAGAATTAAAAAGAGAGATTATATTCTGTGTAAATAAGATATTAGCTAGTAATAAAGATGTAGTATCTAAGAATGAGCAAGAAAATAGTGGACAAGATAGAGTGGAAATAAAAGCAACAGAAATTGAAGATTTACAATTAGGTAAAGATAATTCAGAAAATGATACATTATTAAATGAAGTTAAAAAATCAAGTGTAGAACAGGAATCAAATACAAATGACATAAACTTAAAGTTTATGGATAAGTTAAATAGTTTAAATAATGAGAGTATATCTCAAACTATAAACAATGAATATAAGAAGTTGTGTGGTTTAGAAGAGCTTCATTCTGTTGAAGGATATGGCTTTGGTAAAGATACTATTAAAGATTTTGCTTGTGCAACAATTGCGTTAGAATTTTTAAAGAGAAGAAATAGAGACCTTATAGAAGGTGCAATGAGATTAACTATAATTGGAGAATTTGGTGCTGAGAATTTTAAGCAATTTGTAGACTATGTAATTAAAAATAAAACAGAAATTAGTGACGATGTATGGAATGAAGCCCATAATCTAATAAAAGACAGCTACAATGAATTAGAAAATCATGAGATTGCATCAAAAAGGACTAGAAAAAATAAAGATATCGACATTGAAGAATATATTTATATGATAAAAAATGCAGATAAAGATATTTGTTTTAGAAGTAGTATTTCTATAGAAGATGATGTTAAAGATGAGACTAAAGAAGAAGTAGATAATCGTGATGAAAATATAATTGATGTTGTCGAAGAAAAAGAAAATGCAGATAAAGAAGATAATGTTGATAAAGAAGATATAACTGAATCAGAAAATAAAAAGAGCAAAAAGAAATCTAAATTATTTGGATTCATGAAAAAAGAAAATAAAGAAGAAAAAATTGAACAAGAAGTTGAGCAGGAAGAAAATAATTTAGATAACATTTCTTCTGATGTAATTTTAGATAAACCTATTGAAAATAATCAAGAAGAGTCAAAAGAAATGAAGCAAGAAGAATCAGAAGAAGTAAAACAAGAAGAATTAGAAGAAGTAAAACAAGAACTAGAAGAAGAACGTAGTGTAAAAATAGAAAAACCGATAGATAATGACTTAGATGAAAAAGTATCTTTAATTAGTGAATCTAAACTTGAAAAAGAAAGTAAAGACTCAGAAGAGAAAATAGTAAAAGAAGAAAAATTAGAAAATGAAAAGTCAGAGAGTGAAAAGTCAGTAATAATACCTATTAATAAGAAAGAAAGAGGTAATAAAAAATCAAAACATTCCTCTAATAATAAATCTAAAGATAATAAGGTAGAAATTAAAAATCATGAATCAAATAAAGATGATTTTGTAGATGAAGAAGAAGTAGGTTCTAAGAAGAGTAGAGTAAAAGAAACTATTATAGCAGTAGTTATAGTAGCGATTGTTGGTGTGGGTTACTTTATAACAGTAGGTAATAACAAGAAAAATGAGAAAGCTGTTACTCCAAAAACATCAACTCAGCAACAGGCTAACAACAAACTAACAGAGGAAGAGAAAAAAGCAAAAGCTGAGCAAGAGAAAAAGGAAGCGGAAGAAAAAGCAAAGGCTGAAAAAGAAGCAGAAGAGAAGGCAAAAGCTGAAAAGAAAGCAGCAGAAATGGAAGCATATAAAGATGGTAAAGGTGTGTATTATACTGTTTATGCTGGTTCACTTAAAGTTGAGAAAACAGCAAAAGAAACAGCAAAAGAATATGAAGCTAAAGGTATCTCTTCAACAATAATTCAAGAAAATGGATATTATAAAATAAAAATAGGTGATTATTCTCAATATGGAGAAGCACAAGAAAAATGTAATGAGTTAGCTAAGAAATCTATTGATACATATATAGCGATGTATGATAAGTATTATGATTATAAATTAGAAGATTTGAAAGAATCAGCTCCTTCATTGAGTGCTGAAGAACTTAGACAAAAATATGAAGATTTAAGAAGTGAGTTAAGAAATAAATCTGGATATCGTGAATATGTTAAACATTTAGATAAACTTTATGAAGAAATAGTTGAAGGTGCTTAGGATATTATAAAAAATAAGGAGAAATTATGTCTCAAAATAAAGAGTATTAAAGGATATTATTTATTTTGAGGCATTTTGTTCACCTTTAGAGAATACTTATAATTTTGTTTAGGTGGTGAAGGTATGTTGAAATTAGGAGAAAAAATCATATATGAGCTTTCAGATGGCTTTGAGCTTAATGGTATCAGTAGATACTCAAAAGAATATAAAAAACTTCATATAACAAATTTAGGTAATATAATAATTAGCAAAGCAGATGAAGTTAATGATGATACAGGAGTAAAATACATATATAGTTTTTCAGATAATAAAGAAAAATTAGAAGCAGTTTTAGAAGGTTCTAACATAATTGTTTATGGAAATAACTTGCCTTTTTATATAAAAAGTGAAAATTCAAGTAAGAATGTTACAGCAAATCTGACTATGAAAATAACTGTGGATGAATACGATTTAATTTGTAAGAGTCAAAGAGAATTTATATTTTATCTAAAGGATAATATGACTATATTAAGTTTAGATGACAATAAGTTTTATATGGGTGGAATAAATAAGGATAATGAGAAGTTCATATTTATTAGTGGCAAAAATAGATTTGAAATAAACTTTGATGATATAGAAAGATATATTTTAGAAGATAAAAGGGTATCTTTAAAAGGCTATTTTCATATGGAAAGAGAAGGGCTTATAGTAAGGTCTGTATCTATATTCAATAACAATATAGAGAATATAGTTCCCTCTGATTTAAATGAAAAGGTTAGAGATAATAAAAAAATAGGAAACCTACCTAAAGATTGTGATATAGTATTTTGTAAGATATCAGGAAATATAGATGGATTTGATTACAAAAACACAAATATGCTTTTAGTAAAATATCAAGAACAATTAATTTTTATAAATAAGAAGTCTAAAAAGACTATTGTAAAGTCAGCAAGAGATAACTGTTCAAAGTTGAATTTTGGAGAAGATATTATATTATACGACAATAAGAATGTCTTCAACTTACACATAAATGATAAAAATAAAGAACTCATGGAAATAGATGATTTAAATGATATAGAAAATGAAATAGTAGGATATACATTAAAACATGCTCCATTTTTTATTCAAGAAGATTTCGATAGCCTGACTATTCTAAAGTCTTTTCAAAAAGAAATTATATCTATAAAAAATAGTGATGTAAAAGATATTGTAATTAATAAAGAGCTTGAAAGTGAAAATTCTAATTTTGTAGAAACAGAAATAAAATTTAATAATCAAAAACTAACTTTGAATCTAAGTAAAAATATGGTTCAAAAACTTATGCAAGATGTATTTATATACGCAAAACAACCTCTACTTAAAGATACGTCCATTGAAGTGTTATATAAAAACTGGTCTAAAGCTATGAATGATATGATAATATTTAATTTCTTTGGAAATATTTATTATATGAAGTATGAGTTTGATAAAGTTCTCAAAAAAGAATTAAATGATGAAATAAG
This sequence comes from Clostridioides sp. GD02377, assembly GCF_045899875.1. NCBI lineage: Bacteria > Bacillati > Bacillota > Clostridia > Peptostreptococcales > Peptostreptococcaceae > Clostridioides > Clostridioides sp. GD02377. Next base: position 141,321 of record NZ_JBJODA010000012.1, on the reverse strand, counting down.
AATAGATGTTATAAATGAACTTTATAAGCAAGTACAAGAACAAAGAAACAATTTAGACTTATTATCAGCTTATATGCCAAGGATGTTAGAAAGTCAAGAAATAGAGTTATTTGAAAAATATAATGTTAAGCTTGATATGCAGGTATTTAAGCAGATTAAAAATTTATTATTTGATTTATCATACAACATCAGTAGTTATTTAGATGAAGTTGAGAAAAGCTTAGACAACATTATATTTGTAATATCAGGAGAGGATAAGAAGAAATATAATTATAGAATGCTAAAGGAAAGTGAAAGTGCAAGTCTTGATGTATTTTTAAAACAAGCTATATCTAGATTAAATCATTTGGTGGAAAATATGTATCCTTATTATGTGGATGAAACTAGTAGGGAAATGTTTAAGTTATTTGAAGTTTTATGGAAAAGCTACAAAAATATCAATGATGATAGTATAAAAGAAATATTATTCGAAAGAATAACAAATACATATGTATTTAGACAATTGACATTAAATAATGGAACAAATGAAAGAAGAAAAGACATAATTGAAAAAATATATAATTCTGTTGATTATGGAGCAAATAAACTAGATGAAAATATGTTTTTCACAGGAGGAATAAAGTATGTCAAGTAAATACAATGTTTGGAATTTTAACTATGAGTTTTTAGGATTAAACTCAGGAGATGAAAAAAATAATGAAGTTTATTATGAGATTGATTTAGACGAAATTTTAAATGAAAATTATATAGGTGAAGATATAGATGGAGATTTAGATACTGATGGAAATAGTATTTTAGGAGAATTGATATCTGAAATGGATATAGATGAAGATGTAAGTGTTGATATGACATATCAAGAACTAGAAGTTGATTTAGAAGATTTAGATTCTTATTTGGATGATGATATAGATAGTGATATTAAAGGTATCTTAGATGAAATTTAGTGCCTATATAAGTTTTAGATAAAAATATAAACAATAATATATTAACTCATAAAATTAAAGGTAGATGAAATTTCATCTACCTTATATGGTCTTAAGATATTAATTATTGGGATAATATAGAATTTGAAGAAAAAGTATAAATATGGTATATTAATTTGGTACAAGAGAAAATTTACGAAGAAGGGTGAAAAAATGCAGATGACAGTTAAAAAAGCGATAATACCAGCAGCAGGGCTAGGGACTAGGTTTTTACCAGCAACAAAATCACAGCCCAAAGAAATGCTTCCTATAGTAGATAAGCCAACTTTACAGTATATAATAGAAGAAGCTATAGAATCAGGGATTGAAGAAATTCTTATAATAACAGGTAGAAATAAAAAATCTATAGAAGACCATTTTGATAAATCAGTTGAATTAGAGTTAGAATTAGAACAAAAAGGTAAGACTGAGATGTTAGAAATGGTAAGAGATATATCAAATATGGTAAATATTCATTATATAAGACAAAAAGAGCCAAAAGGTCTTGGACATGCAATCTACTGTGCAAAAAGCTTTATAGGTGATGAACCATTTGCTATATTATTAGGTGATGATATAGTAGACTCAAAAGTTCCTTGCCTAAAACAATTAATAGATACTTATAATGAGTATAAAACAACTGTTCTAGGTGTACAAAAGATAGCTAAAGAAGATACTAATAAATATGGTATATTAGATGTGAAACATATAGAAGAGAGAGTATACAAAGTTAAGGATATGGTTGAAAAACCTGCAATTGAAGAAGCACCATCAGATATAGCTATACTTGGAAGATATATAATAACGCCTGCAATCTTTGATATATTAGAGAAGCAAGCACCTGGTAAAGGTGGAGAAATACAACTGACAGATGCGCTTCAGACTCTAGGGAAGCAAGAGGCTATTTACGCATATAACTTTGAAGGAAAAAGATATGATGTAGGAGATAAGATTGGTTTTTTAGAGGCGACAATAGACTTTGCATTAAAAAGAGAAAATCTAAAAGATGATTTAATGGATTATATGAGAAAAAAAGTAAGTGAAAAATAAATATTAGAAAAGAGGTAATTACTATGGCAGTTTTAGTAGCTGGGGGAGCAGGGTATATAGGAAGCCACACAGCAATAGAACTTTTAGAATCAGGTTATGAAGTTGTTATAGTTGATAACTTAAGCAATAGCAATTCAATAGTCGTTGATAGAATTAAAGAGTTATCTGGAAAACCAATAAAATTTTATAATATTGATATCAGAAATAAAAATGAAATGCATGTTGTATTTAAAGAAAATAATATTGAGTCAATTATACATTTTGCAGCTTTAAAGGCTGTTGGTGAATCAGTAGAAAAACCAATTGAATATTATAGCAATAATCTAATAAGTACTTTAAATCTATTTGAATTAATGAGAGAATATGATGTTAAAAAATTTGTATTTAGTTCTTCAGCCACTGTATATGGAGACCCACATACTTGTCCTATATTAGAGGATTTCCCACTTTCTGTAACTAATCCATATGGAAGAACTAAGCTTATGATAGAGCAGATGTTAGTAGATATATCGAAGGCAGACGATTCATTAGATATAGCACTTCTAAGATACTTTAATCCAGTAGGTGCTCATAAGAGTGGTAGAATAGGTGAAGAGCCAAATGGAGTTCCAAGTAATTTAATGCCTTATATAACAAAAATAGCAGTAGGTAAATTAAAAGAATTAAGTGTGTATGGGAATGATTATCCAACACATGATGGGACAGGGGTTAGAGATTATATACATGTATTAGACTTAGCTGCTGGTCATGTAAAAGCATTACAAAAATTAGAAGAAAATCCAGGTCTTGTTGTTTATAATTTAGGAACTGGGAAGGGCTATAGTGTTCTCGATTTAGTCAAAGCATTTTCTAAAGCAAGTGGAAAAGAAATACCATACAAGATTGTAGGAAGAAGAGCTGGAGATGTAGCTATGTGTTATGCAGATTCTTCTAAGGCAGAAAAAGAGCTTGGATGGAAAGCTAAATATGAACTTGAAGAAATGTGTCAAGATTCGTGGAGATGGCAAAGTATGAATCCAAATGGATATGAGGAATAGAATAGTATTAAATGTATAAATGTAACAAATTTGTAAATATAAGGGATTGGTAATTTTATGTTATAATTAGACACATGTAGTAATGTTTCTAAAAGAGGGGGAAGTTATAGTGAAAAAAAGTCTAAAAAAGTATTTAGTACTAGCACTGACTTTAGTTTTAGTATTTGCATGTGGTGTACCAGAATCAAGTGCAGCTAGTAAGCATGTAATTATAGTAAACTCAAGAAAAAATACTCTAGGATACTTTGTAAATAGTAAACTTGTAAAAGAGTTTAAAATTGCAACAGGGAAAAAAGGTTCAGAGACACCAACAGGGAAGACCAAAGTAGTTAATAAGATAAAAAATAGACCATATTATAAAGGTAATATACCTGGAGGAAGTCCAAGAAATCCATTAGGAGATAGATGGATGGGACTAGCGTTAAAAGGAACTTATGGAGATACATATGGAATACATGGAAATAATGATGAGAGTTCTATAGGAAAGCATATTTCTGGTGGATGTATAAGAATGCATAATAAAGAAGTTAGATGGTTATTTGACCAAGTTCCAGTGGGTTCAGATGTAATTATAGATTATAGTAATGATAGTTATATAAAAATAGCAGCAAAATATAAGATAAATTTAAACCAAACAGGATGGAAAACAGAAAATGGTAAGAAGTATTATGTAAAATCTGATGGAACATACCAAAAAAATAGTTGGTTAAAAATAAATGGAAAAATGTATTATTTTGATGCTTCAGGAGTAATGCAAACAGGATGGAAAACAATTAACAACAAAAAATATTACTTGGGAACTGATGGAGTAAGAGTATCTGGATGGAAAGTAATTGATGGAAAGACTTATTACTTTAATGCAGATGGAGTAATGCAAACAGGATGGCAAGAAAAAGATGGAAAGAAATACTACCTAGATGCTGATGGATTAGCAGTTATAGGATGGCAAGAAATAGATGGTAACAAATATTACTTTGACAAAACAGGAGTAATGCAGACAGGATGGCAACAAATAGAAGGAAAATCTTACTATTTAGATAAAGATGGTAAAATGCTAACTGGCACTCAAAAAATAGATGGAAAAGATTATACTTTCAATGAAGATGGAACTATAAATCCTACATGGGACACAGTTATAGGAGCAAATAGATTTGATACAGCTAAGAAGATAAGTTCAGTTGGAAATTGGAATGCTGAGAGTTCAGATACTGTTGTATTAGTAAATGGTAATGCAATAGCTGATGGTATAACAGCTACTCCTTTGGCAAGTAGTTATAACTCAACAATACTTCTTACTAATACAGATAAATTACCATCTGAGACTATTGAACAAATGAAGTTATTAGCACCTAAAACAGTAATATTGATAGGTGGAGAAAATGCAATAAGCTCTAAATTAGAACAAGAAATAAAAACTACTTTTAATACAGAAACAAAGAGAATAGCAGGTCAAGATAGATATCAGACTGCTACAAAAATAGCTACAGAACTTGGAAGTAGAGAAGAAATAAAAACAGCTTATATGGTTTCTGGAAGTGGAGAAGCAGACGCGCTATCTATAGCTTCTAAAGCTGGAGAAGAAAAGCAACCTATAATATTAGTTAAAAAAGATGGAATCACTGAAGAATCTTATGCATGGCTAACAGAAAGAAAATTAGAAAATGCATACTTTATAGGTGGACCAAGTGCAATTAGTGATTCAACAATAGCAAAAATGAATGAGATAACTACTGAAGATGTTTCAGGAAATAGAATATATGGAAATAGCAGAGTAGATACTAATGCGAAAGTAATAGAGAAATTCTATGGAGATGTTGATTTACAGGCTATATTAGTTAGTAAATCAGATACTTTAGTTGATGCTTTATCAGCTGGACCATTAGCTGTAAAACTACATTCACCAATAGTTTTAATGGATAATTCAGGATTATCATCAGAACAACAAAGAGTATTTGCAAATAAAAAAGTTGAAACTCCTTATCAAATTGGAGGAGGAGTATCTTATATAGTAATGGATAAATTAATGGATATTATTGGAAAATAATAGAACTATACATTGAGAAATAACTATAATTGAGATGTGAAATCCAATCGCCAAAAGCGTTGATTGTTTTTACATCTCAATTTTTTAGTTTAAATTTAAATTTAAGTTATATAAAAATCTTGGAATATTTTTAAAACTCATATAAAATGGATATAGATGCTATCATCATATGTTAAGAGGGTGAGTGAGATTACAAAGAAAAAATATATAATGTTTATCGATGAAAGTGGAAGGGCAGATATAAATCATGAAGACCCATTTACATTAACAGGAGTAATTTTTGAATATAAATATGCAGTGAGTCAAGGAGATTATGTCTGTTCCTTAAGGAAGGAAATGGATGTATTTAAAGAACAGTGCTTTGGGACTAGTAATATAGGAATACATTTGACGGATATATCGAGAAAATCAAGAGCTTTTGAGAAGTTTGATGATTCACAGATTAAGTTTTTTTATGATGAGTTGCCCTTATTTCTATCTAGATTAGAGTGTACTATAATATCAGTAACAGTAGATAAAGCTAGATTAAAAAAATATTATGCGCCTTCAAAAGAACCTTATGTAGTGGCTTTTATACATGTACTTCAGAACTTTTATTCTTTTGTAAATAATGAAACTGTGGAATCTGCAAGAATAGTTATCGAATCAAGGGATGATGTATCAAATTTAAAAGTACAAAAGGCATTTTTCGATGTTTTTAATAATGGAACAATATATTTAGACATAGATGAAGAATTAAGAGATAAGGTTAAAGGGTTTATAATTGCTAAAAAGGAAGATGTAGATTATAGAGAAGGTTTGGAGATAGCAGATATTTTATGTAATCCTCTTAGTAGAGCAAGAAGAGGATTAATAGAAGCTAATCCAAAGTGTATGCAATATGGAGAAAAAAATAAAATATTTAAATCTATAAGAAATAAGATATATACTCCGACTAGTGTGAATGACATAAGAAATTGGGGATTCAAAGAGGTTCCTATTATAGAGCCTGTTGGACCATGGCTTGAAAAAATGAGATAGACAGTATTGACAAGTATTACAAAGTCTGTTATAATGTAAATAACTTAGTTATTCAGGAACTGGAACTCAGTTGCTGTTGTATAACGATAATTACTGAGACTCGGATGCCGACTGTCAGTTAGGAATCTATACTTTTAAAAGTATAGATTTTTTTATTTTATAAAAATAATAAAAGAGGATATTTGAAAATAACCCCTTTATCAATAAATTATAGTTGAGCGTTTTTAATGACAAAATTTTTAAAGTTTTTAATTGCAGGAGGTAAATATCTATCTTTTATAACCGCTAAATAGAAATTTCTTTCCCAACTTGGGTGAACAATCTGAATTACTTTCACTTTTGTAAAGCTGAGCATATTCATATTTGGGACTACTGCAATTCCAAAATTTTTTGCAACTAATCCAGCAATGACTTGGTCTTCTTCCACTTCATAGACTATGTTAGGTTGTTGATTTATTTTTTTAAACATATCATCAATTATATATCTAAGCCCACTTCTCTGATTAAATACTATTTGAGGATAAGGTATGGTTTCTTTTAAGTCTATAGTATCCTTTGCAGCTAATGGGTGGCTATATGGTACAATTAATACTAAATCTTGTTTAGCAACAGGTATAAATTCAATTCCCTTTTCTTTTTCAAGTTTAGAACAAAATGCAATATCATATTTTCTTTCTTTAAGACCTTGAATAATGTCTGTAGTTACACCAGTATGGAATTTAAAATCTATTGATTTATCAGGATTAGATTTTAAAAACTTATGTACTATATCAGGGATAAAGTCAGTACCAAGTGTTCTAAGGAAGGCTAAGTCGATTTGCCCTTCACCAGTACCAGTTATTTTTAATGATTTTACACTTGAATCTAAAATTTCTAATGATTTTTCCACATCTTTTAAAAATATTTTTCCATATTTAGTAAGGACTATATTTCTACCTTCCTTTTCAAATAGAGCCACTCCAAGTTCACTTTCTAGCAAAGATATAGCATGACTTAAGCTTGGTTGTGTTATAGATAAATTTTCTGCTGCTTTTGTATAATGTTCTAAATGTGCCAGTGTAACAAAATAGCGTAGGTGGTATAAATTCAATTTTTGTTCATCCTTTCCTGAGTATTTTTATTTATATATTTGGAGAAGTTGACATTTAAGATATTTTCACATTTTTATTATATATGATTATGTAGTAAGAATAAAAGCTTTTAAAGAAATTTATCGTTTTTTGTCTGAAATATATGATAAAGATATTTATATCATGCGCTAGAAAAGTAAAATAATTATCCTGTAAATAAAATCTATAAACAAAATCTATGAATTGATAGGAAATTATCAATTTGTTATTAATAAAGTCTCATGGTACAATAAATTTATAAAATCTAGATAAAGATAAATCAAAAAACACTTTTGTTTTTAAAGTTAAATAATACTACTAGTAGGATAATTAAAAATATAAAATCAAAAATACTATTGTTTTTAAAGAAAATAAAGGGGGCAAATTTAACTCATGAATAATCAAAAAAATCTTAATATTCCAATTACAATTAGTTCTTATACATTAGGTACAGAAGTTTCATTCCGTGATAGAGTACGTATTGCGAAAGAAGCTGGTTTTGATGGTATTGGATTACGAGCTGAAAATTATGTAGATGCAAAACACGCTGGCGTTACAGATGAAGAAATGCTTGCGATTCTTGATGAATATAATATGAAGGTTACAGAAGTAGAATATATAACTCAATGGGGAACAGAAGAAGATAGAACAGAGGCTCAAAGAGAAAAAGAACAAAATGTTTATCATATGGCTCGTTTATTTAATGTTAAACATATAAATTGTGGTTTATTAGAAATGATACCAGAAGAACAAATTATAAAAGCACTAGGAGAATTATGTGATAGAGCAGGAGAGCTTATTATAGGTCTTGAGTTTATGCCATATAGTGGTGTACCAGACTTAGCTACTGCATGGCGTGTTGTTAAGGGATGTAATCGTGAAAATGCAATGCTTATATTAGATACTTGGCACTGGGCTAGAGCAAAACAGACAGCAAAAGACCTTGCACCTGTTCCAGCAGACAAGATAGTATCAGTTCAAGTATGTGATGTTTTAGAAACTCCTTATGAAAAACTTAGAGATGAATCACTACATGACCGCTTGGCTCCAGGTGAGGGATATGGAAACACAGAAGAATTTGTGAAAATAATAAAAGAACACAATATATCACCAAAAGTTATAGGGGCAGAAGTAATATCTGATTCTTTAATATCTAAAGGATTATCAACTGCTGCTGAAACTGTGTTTAATGCAACTAAGAACGTTTTAGATAAAGCATGGCCTGAAGTATCTCCAAAATAAATCTATACAATAGAAAAATATACAAGTATTATAATATGAAAATTTTAAATTGAAACTTGAAAGGAAGGAAAACCTTATGAAGATTAGTTCTATGTTTACACCTATAAAAATTGGTTCGATGACAGTTCCAAATCGTTTTGTAGTTCCTCCGATGGGAAATAATTTTGCAAATACAGATGGGACTTTAAGTGAAACCTCTAAGGCTTATTATCTTGAACGTGCTTTAGGTGGTTTTGGATTGATAACAATAGAATCCAGTGTTGTAGACAAAAAAGCAAAAGGAGGTCCTCGTAAACCTTGTTTATATGATGATAGTACAATAGATAGTTTTAAAAATGTAATAGAGGCTTGCCATAATGCAGGTTCAAAGGTATCTATACAATTACAACATGCTGGTTCTGAGGGAAATGAAAAAATAGCAGGTCATCCATTAAAAGCTGCATCTGCAATACCTGCATCGAATGGTCGTAACACACCATTAGCAATAACGACTGAAGAAATATATGAACTTATAGAATCTTATGGAAATGCTGCATTACGTGCACAAAAAGCTGGTGCAGATGCTGTTGAGGTTCACTGCGCTCATGGATATTTAGTTAGTAGCTTTATATCACCAAGAACAAATAAGCGTGTAGATGAGTTTGGTGGATGTTTTGAAAATAGAATGAGATTAGCTCGTCTTATTATTGAAAATATACGTAAAAAGGTAGGAGATTCTCTAGCAATATTATGCCGTATAAATAGTACAGATGATATCTTAGGTGGAATTGATGTACATGACAGTTCAGTAATAGCAGCATATCTAGAAGATTGTGGAGTAGATGGACTTCATGTATCTCGTAGTATACATATACATGATGAATATATGTGGGCTCCTACAGTTTTACATGCTGGATTCAGTGCAGAATTAGTCACAGAAATAAAAAAAGCTGTTAGTATACCTGTAATAACAGTTGGACGTTATACAGAACCACAATTTGCTGAATTAATGGTTAGACAAGGTAGATGTGATTTAGTAGCATTTGGTAGACAAAGTTTAGCTGACCCAGGAATGCCTAATAAGGCTAAAAATGGAAAGCTAGATGAAATGATACCATGTATAGCATGCTTGCAAGGATGTGTACCAAATATGTTCCAAGGGAAACCTATAGCCTGTCTTGCAAATCCTATATTAGGTCATGAAGCAGAACTTAAACCAGCTGAGATTAGTAAAGAAGTACTTGTTGTTGGTGGAGGCGTTGGAGGTATGCTTGCAGCATGGATATGTGCTAAAAGAGGACATAATGTAACTTTGGTTGAAAAATCTGAAATGCTCGGTGGTCAAATGCGTTTAGCTGCATATCCTCCAGGTAAGGGAGATATCACTAATTTAGTTAGAAGTTACATTTCAAAATGTAATCAATATGGTGTAAAAATATGTACTAACACAGAAGCTACAGTAGAACTTATAAAAGAAAAATCACCTGATGCAGTTATTATAGCTACTGGAGCAACTCCACTTGTACTTCCTATACCAGGAATTAATGACTCAGGATTAATACATGCTGTAGATCTTCTTGATGGTAAGAAAACTTGTGGGAAAAAAGTACTTGTTGTCGGTGGTGGAATGGTTGGTTGCGAAGTAGCAGCTTTCCTTGGAGAACAAGAGCATGAGGTTACTGTCATTGAGCTTAGAGAAGAAGTTGGTGCAGATGTAATTTCAGAGCACCGCAAGTTCCTTATGAATGATTTTGAAAATTATAATATACATACTGTTACTGGAGCAAAAGTCGCTAAATTCTATGATGATGGTGTTGATTATTTACTTGCAGATAGTACAGAACATGATTTAAAAGGATTTGACTCAGTAGTACTTGCTATGGGTTCTCGTAATTATGACCCATTAAGCGAGGTTGTAAAACAATTTGTAAAAGAAACTCATGTTGTTGGAGATGCAGTAAAAGCACGTAGAGCATTAGATGCAACAAAAGAAGCATTCGAGGTAGCATTAAATATATAAATAATAAATAAATTTTTCTTTGCAAATAGTTAAATGGATTATTTGCAAAGAAAATGATAATATTGGGAGGAAAAAATGGTTATGGAAATTTCAGGTAGAACAGGATTGTTTGCATTAATAGGTACACCAGTTGGTCATTCTAAATCACCAGTGATGTATAACTATAGTTTTGAAAAATTAGATTTAGATTATAGATATTTAGCTTTTGATATTACAGTAGATAAGGTAAAAGATGCACTTTCGGCAATAAAAACTTTTAATATAAAGGGTGCTAATGTAACTATGCCATGTAAATCTGCTGTTACAGAATATATGGACGAACTTTCTCCAGCAGCTCGTATAATTGGAGCATGTAATACAATTGTAAATGAAGATGGAAAGTTAGTTGGTCATATAACAGATGGTGTAGGTTATGTTCGTAATTTAAAAGAAAATGGAGTAGAAGTTAAAGGTAAAAAGATTACAATTATGGGTGCTGGTGGTGCAGCAACTGCTATACAGGTACAATGTGCATTAGATGGTGCAAGAGAAATATCTATTTTCAATGCTAAGGATGATTTTTATAAAAGAGCAGAAAAAACAGTTGAGAATATAAAAAAAGAAGTACCAGAATGTGTTGTTAACCTATATGACTTAGATGATATAGAAAAGCTTTATGAAGAGATAGAATCAAGTGATATATTGACAAATGCAACTCTTATTGGTATGAAACCTTATGATAATGAAACTAATATAAAAGATGTTAGTGTTTTAAGAAAAGAGTTGGTAGTAACAGATGTTGTTTATAATCCAAAGAAAACAAAAATGATTGAAGATGCAGAAGCTAATGGATGTAAAGCTATTGGCGGATTAGGAATGTTATTATATCAAGGAGCAGAAGCCTTTAATCTATACACTGGATTAGAAATGCCTGTAGAAGAGATTAAGGAATTGTGTTTTAAATAGTAATTTACAAATTGTCATAGTGGGTTATATATCACAGTCTAGTCAGGTTTAAAGGTTTGACTATACTTTAAACCCATTATGGTGATGAGTTTATTGTACACAAAAATGTTAATAAATTAACAAGAATAGGAGAAGAACTATGAACAATAAAAAGTATTATCCTACTGCCATAGCATTGTATTTTTCATATTTTTTACTTGGTATCGGAATTTCAATTTTAGGACAATATAAACCAGAATTTTCATCAATGTGGGGGGCTAAAACATTATCAGATGGTACATTAGATGTAAGTATTGTTTTAGCTGTTATTGCCGCACTAGGATTGGGTAGACTTATATCATATCCATTTGCAGGGCCTATTTCAGATAAGTATGGAAGAAAAGTAAGTGGACTTATAGGAAATTTTCTGCATGCAATTTTCTTTGTTGGAATTGTATTTTCACCAAATTTTTATGTAGCATATGTATTTGCAATAATTGGGGGAGCAGCAAATTCATTTTTAGATACTTGTGTAACTCCTTCTTGTATGGAGATATTTGCTAGTTTGGGAACAATAGCTAATATGTTTACTAAATTTACAATAGCTTTAGCACAATTTTTACTTCCTTTTATAATTGGATTTGTCGCAGCAAATTCAATATCATTTAAAGTTATTTTTATAGTGACAGCGATTCTTATTGTTATAGATGCAATTTTGATAGCGATATTACCATTTCCACCAGCTAATAATGTTACTGATAATAAAGGAAAAACAGTTAAATCAGAAAAGATGAAATTTACACCAACAAGTATAGCTCTTGTTTGCATTGGTTTTACATGTACATCAACATTTGTACTATGGTTAAATTGCAATCAGGAATTGGGAAAATTATATGGCATGGCCGACCCTACAAAAATTCAGTCTTTCTACTCAATGGGAGTAATATGTGCAGTATTAATAACTTCTGTACTTATTAAAAAATATATTAAGCCAATAAGAATACTAGTTATATATCCTATAATAGCCTTATTTATGTTATTAATAGTATATTTTGTTCAAACTCCAACTATTTGTATGCTAGGAGGATTTGTAATTGGTTATTCAGCAGCAGGTGGTGTTCTTCAATTAACCACATCAACAGCAAATGAAATGTTTCCAACTAATAAAGGAAAAATAACGTCTATAGTTATGATTGCATCGAGTATAGCAAACTATGTTATATTAAACATAGCAGGTATTATTACAAAATCAGGTGGAGTAAATGGACCAAAATATGTTGTATTATTTAATGTGGCTATAACTTTTGTTGGAATTTTACTTGCCTTATTTGTAAATATGAGATATGGAAAAGAAAAAGTGTATGATTATGATGTTTAATATTAGTATAATATAATTGTAAGGATTTTTAATTTTATCCAGTTTGAAAGCTGAGGTGTCACTATGGAAAATATAGAAAAGATAAGAGAAAAAATAGATTTATATGATGATGAGTTTATAAATTTGCTTGAGAAAAGAATGGAATGTATAAAGGATATTATAGATATTAAAAAAGAAAACGGTCTGCCTATTTTACAATCAGAGTATGAAAATAAAAAAGAAGTGGCATTAATTAATAAATTAAAGGGTAATAAATTTGAAAATGAAATTATAGATGTTTTTAGATATATGGTTAAAACAAGTAAGAGGATACAGGCTAAAAATTTATTTTCTTATAATATAATGCTTGTTGGATTTATGGGTGTAGGTAAGAGCACTATATCATCATACTTAAGTCATTTATTAGAGATGGAAAGAGTAGAAACCGATTTATATATAGTAGAGCAACAAGGTATGAGTATTTCTGAAATATTTGAGAAGCTAGGGGAGGAGTATTTTAGAAATCTTGAAAGCCAAACTCTAATAAATTTGCAACAAAAGAAAGGTCTTGTTGTTTCTTGTGGGGGAGGGATTGTACTCCGAGATAAAAATGTAGAATATATGAAAAAAAATGGAAGGGTTGTTTTATTGACAGCAAGCCCAGAAACTATTCTTCAACGTGTTAAACATAGTGATGAAAGACCGATACTTAATAATAATATGAATGTAGAATTTATATCTGACCTAATGAAAAAACGAGAATCAAAATATATGGCATCTGCAGATATTATTATCAATACAGATAATAAGACAATAAAAGAGATTTGTGAAGAGATGATTGTAAAGTTAACTGAATTTGATAGATAAATTTAACATTATAATAGTATTATATTAAAAAAATTAGCATTTAAACAAATAAGGGTATTATTTACTGCTAGAATATAAGGTATTTACATAATAAATCTTACTAATCTTACTAGAATTTCAAATTCTAGTAATATTTTTTTGTGTAGAAATGTAAACTTGCTGAAATAAGTAGTATAATCAATATAAATTACATCATGTAAAGGAGGATAATTTAATGGGCAGTATTTTTAAACAATTGCAAGAAGTTGAGGGTTATGATGGATACAAAGAATCCTTTGAAATGAATTACTTATGTATATATGAAAATATACCTTTAAGAGAACAAGTAGAGCTTGCAAATAATCTAGTAGATGGAATTTTAAGTATGTATAAAAGTGAATCTAATGAAATCTATTTATTGGAGAATAATAATTTTAAACCTCTAATTTGCTATTTTGAAATTTTTATAAAAAAGATAAACACTTTGGTAAAAGAAATGATGATTGATAAGAAATGGTTATGTAAGCTAACTAAAGAATTAATATATAAAAGTGAAAAGGCTGAGTATGTAAAACTTGGATTAGTTTTAAGTGAGAAATATTTAGAAGTGGAAAATATAAGAGAAGTTGTAGATACATTTTCTAAATCTGGAGAATATGTATTTTATTTGAGTAATACTATTAAGAAACTAGAATTTTACAATACATATTTATTTAATTTATCTAAAAAAGCTACAGGCTCAATAAAAGTATTTGCTATTGTTAACATGGAGATTTTGGATTCTAAAATAAATTCCTATTTGATTGAGGAAGGTTACAAAGATACAAAATATGAACGATTATTGATTAATTATATTGTTTCTATTATTGATTTATATGAATATCTTGAAAGAAGAGATTTAGATAGAGAAAAAATAAATAACTTAGCACATCTGATATGTAACTATCTATTAAGCGTAGAGTTTAAATACATAGGAAATAAAGTCATATTAGTAAATCAATTTTTACCAATTGTAGTGACATATGGAACTACCTTTAAAAGTTTATATTCAATTTTTTTAATAGCTATAAATGTCTTGAAAGATGAAAATATAGAATGTGATAAAGTCGAATTCGAGAAAGAAATGAATGCTGTCTTACTTAGTAAAAAATGGAAGGACATATATTTTGAAGCATTAAAAAATGCAAATGGAAAAACAGAAGATATGATAAAAATGTCAGAAATTTATGCTGTAAATCTATCCTTTGATGATTTGTTGCCGTATTTGGATAGAGATATTAGAGATTTTGAAGTATATTGGTATATATCTAAAAAAGGAGAGACGAGTTCTAAATTAAAATTATTAAACTTTTTTGAAAAGAAATTTAACCTAGATGATTTAACTGGGAAAATGGAAGATATAGAAAAAGATAGATTAACACAAGAATATTATGATGATATGTTATTTTTTATTGTAATTAAAGGTAGTAACTCACTATATCCACAAGGGAAAAATATATCTTTAAAAGGTATATTTGGAAATATAAATGAAGTAAGAAAAGAATCTATAAATATTTTAAAAAGATACAGAGAAAAATTATCTCTTGAAGAGTTGAAAATAGTTAAAGAAGCTTACGAAAAAGAAAGAAATATAAGACTGAAGGATGAACTTAGAAGATTATTATATGAAAGCAATAATTTGAAGAAAGAATTTGTAAATATTGAAAAAATAAAAGTGGATGAACATGGTAAGGATATATACTTAACTTCAGTAGCCGTTGCTGGTTCAAGGTTTAGAAATAGAGAATATCTTGAAAAAGAATTAGAAAAGAGTAAGATATATTATCTAAATAGAGAGAAAGATAATTTGTATGATGAAAATGCTATTAAAATAGTTGGGGAAACTGGGTATGTAATAGGCTATGTTCCAAGAAAAGATAATTATATTTTAAGTAACTTAATAGATGGAGGCAAGTTATTGTATTGTAGAGTAACTGAATACAATTTATATGAAGATTATATCTATGCAAATGTGTATTTAAGTTATAAGGATGTAATTGAAACAGTTGAAAATTCTCTGAAAATGGTATTAGATAAGAGAAAAGTAAAAGTTATAAACTAATAATCTTATATATTGCTTAAGAATTATATTATAAACAGTAACATTTGATATTATCTAGTTGAAATATAGAAAAATTTAAAATACAATGAATATATAAATAATTTTAATTTGCAATCTGTAAATATGGTTTTAATTTGGGGGAATAAATACATAAGTTTTATAAGTAAAATAAATGAATAGTAAATATTTAAAGAATTTTATATTTATATTGTTTATTAAAAATAGGGGGAGAACTTATGAAGATACAAAAAAAAATATTTATTATTCTTATATTGGTTTCAATAATTCCATCAATAATTATTGCTGGAATTTGTATACACAAGTTTACTAAAAATTCTAATGAATTGATGAAAAATAACATTAAAACAGCTACAATAATACAATCAAAACGTTTAAAGAGTTTTTTTAGTCAGAAAAGAATTACATTAAAAACGACTTCTCAAATTGCTGAAATTCAAGAGTATTTATCCAATGAAAATAAGAAAATTATAGTTGATGGAGTAAAACAAGCAAATATAAATAGTATACTAAAAGATATTAATAATAAAGAAAAATTTTTGCTTAGAATGTCACTTATTGATAAAAATGATGTAGTAGTAGCGTCAAGTGATGAAAATATTATTAATAAAAAAGCACTAATGTCAGGTTCAGAATTTAAAGGCTTACCACAAGATAGTTTAAAGATTTCTAACATAAATAATAAGAAGAGTTTTTATATAAGTAAAAGAAACTTTGTAATAGGGTATCCAATTTGGATTAATAATGAATATCAAGGTTTTGTATCCTTTATTGTAGATACAGACTATATTAAAAATATAATAAATGATATACCCTCTTTTAATGCTGGTAAAATGATTGTAATCGACCCTATAGGAAATGTAGTGGCTAATGATGGTAAATATAAATATGAAAATATAATAGATGATGAAAGTTTTTTTAAAGAATGGAATTCTAAAAATTTTAAAAATAATCCAGATGGATTTATAAGTTACTCTGAAGACCATATCAAAAATATTGGATATTATTCTGAGGTATCAGATGGATGGTTTATACTAAGTACTGTAGAAGCATCAGAGATAATGAAGCCAATTGACAAGGCAATAATTGCTGTATTACTTTTTATGATTTTAATTATATTTTTTATATGTATAATTTCTGTATATGTAAAAAAACACTTTTTAAATCCTATGGGTAAATTACTTGAGGGGATAGAAAAAATAAAAGATGGAGATATGAGTATAAGATTTAATCTTGATACAAATAACGAGTATGCTAAAATTACTACGGCTTTCAATAGTCTGATTGATACTATGGTCAATAATTCTGAAGAACTAAAAAGAATAAATGATGATTTAAAGGTGCTTACTGCAAATATTCCTGGAGGAGTATATAAATACAGTTGTGATGGAAACTACATATTTAATTTTGTTAATGAAGGATATCAAAACCTATTGGGATATACAAAAGAAGAGCTTGAATTATTTTTTGATAACAAGTTGTTAAATGTAATATATGAAGATGACCGTGAAATAGTGAAAGATAAATTAGAAAGGCAACTAAAAAGTGGTAATATACTTGAAGTTGAGTATAGAGTAGTTCATTCAGATGGAGAGATACGCTGGTTATTAGATAAAGGACAAATAGTAAAAGATAAGCATGAACATTCGTGGGTATATTGTGTTGTGATTGATATTACATCAAGTAAGTCGGCACAAGAACGATTAGATGTAAGTGAAGAGTGCTATAGAATTGTTATGGACCAAGAAAATAACATTGTCTTTGAGTGGAACTTAAATACAGATACAGTAAATATTTCTGACAAATGGGAAAAGAAATTTGGATACAAACCAGTAAGAAATAATCTAATTGAGAATATGCTAGAAAAGGAAATGATATACAAAGATGATATAGAAAAGTGTATAGAACTTTTTACTAGAGCTATGGATGGTGACAATTCATATAATGAAACAGAACTTAGGTTTAGAAAAGGAAAAAATGAATATATTTGGTGTAAAGTTAGATTATCTAGTATTATTGATAAGTATAATCAATGTACACGTGTTATAGGTGTTGTTGCAGATATAGATAAAGAAAAAAGGAAAAACGATGAATTTAAAAATAAAGCACAGAGAGATTTACTTACAGGATTATATAATAAAATTACAACAGAAGATTTAGTTAGAACTTATTTAGAAAATGAAGGTAAGGAATGTCGTAGTGCATTGTTTATAATAGACATTGATGACTTCAAGGGGATTAATGATAATCTAGGGCATTTATTTGGAGATGCAGTTTTAAATGATATAGCATCTAAATTTGTAAATATTTTTAGAGACAGTGATATTATCGGACGTATAGGAGGAGATGAATTTTTAATTCTTCTAAAAAACTTGAATTCAGAAGAAATACTAAAGCAAAAAGCAGATGAATTAATGAGTTTATTTAGACGTTCATTTACGGGTAAAAATAAAGATTATAAAATTTCTGGAAGTATAGGGATTGCTATTTATCCTCAGCATGGTAAAAATTTTAATGAACTTTTTAGAAGTGCAGACAATTCATTATATGTAGCAAAAGACAAAGGTAAGGATTGCTATTGGATATGTGAAAGTAATAGTCAAACTATGGATAGTGAAATAATAAGAACTAAAAACTTTACTTCTGTATTAGGTGGAGAAGAAGATATTGATGAGGCATATAAAACAAAATCTACATCTAAACAAAATCTTTCTGAGTATATATTTAGAATTTTATATGAATCCAAAGATGTTGATACTGCAGTAAATTTTATCTTGGAGCTGGTTGGTAGGTCATATAATGTAAGTCGTGCATATGTGTTTGAAAATTCGGATGACAATACTTATTGTAGCAATACATTTGAATGGTGTAATGATGGTATTGAACCAGAAATAGAGAATCTCAAAGAAGTGTCATATAGTCTAATTGGAGATTATAAGCAATATTTTAATGAGAGAGGAATTTTTTATTGTAAAGATATATCTACACTTAATGGTGGATTATATGAAATATTGGAAGCACAAGGGATTGTTTCTATGTTGCAGTGTGCAATCTTAGATGAAGGAGAATTCAGTGGATATGTAGGGTTTGATGACTGTAATGGAAATAGATTTTGGACAAAGGACGAAATAGAATCCTTGACCTTTATATCAGAAATATTAAGTGTATTTTTGATTAACAAACATAAGCAAGATAAATTAATAAAATCTTATGAGACTACAAAGGTAATTATGGACAATTTGAATTCATGGACTTATGTAATAAATAAAAATACTTATGAACTATTATTCATAAATCAAAAGACATTGAGTATTGCCCCAAATGCAAAGATAAATCAATTGTGTTACAAGGCATTTTGGGGAAGAGATGAGCCATGTGATATTTGTCCAATGAATGGACTTAATGAAGAAAAAAGGTCCTGTACAATTGATATGTATAATGATAATCTTAATGTCTGGAGTAGTGCAAATGCTTCATATATAGAATGGAATGAAGAAAAAGGAGCTTGTCTAATGTGTTGTAATGATATAACTAAGTATAAAGTCAATGAATATAAGGTTTAATATATAATCTTTTCTTGTTGCTATGTAAGAAAAATATATAGCTAAATTATTTTTGAAGCAGATAAAAAACAATTGTTTTGTATATATGATGTATAATCAAAGTTATATATTCATATTTACAAAACAATTGAAATTTGTATTATTTTATAATTTTAAATTTAGAAGGAATTTTAACTTCTGCTTTTTCTTTTATTTTAGAAGCTTGTTCTTTAACCTTATTTAACAATTCAGATTCATTTACAACCAATACGTTTCTTTCTTTCATTAGCCATTTACCATCACAAATTGTAGAATCTACATTTTCACTAGTCATAGAATAAACTATATTTCCAATTGGATTATGCATTGGTAAGGAATGAATTGTATCTGGATTTAGAATAATCATATCTGCTTTTTTTCCTACTTCAAGGCTACCAACTTCTTTTTCCAATAGAGCACATTTTGCTCCATTTATAGTAGCCATTTCTAATACTTCTTCAGCAGGAATGACTGTTGGATTTAAAGTTCTACCTTTATGTATTAATGAAGTTAAATACATATCCCTCATAAGGTCCATTCTATTATTTGAAGGTGCTCCATCAGTACCAATTGAAACTGGTATTCCTTTTTCTAACATTTCAGGAATTGATGCAAATCCTAGAACCACTTTCATAGCTGCAGCTGGATTATGAGAAACTTTTACATCGTGTAATCTAAATAAATCAATTTCTTTATGGGTAAGCCAAACTGTGTGAGCAGCTAAAAGATTTGGACCTAATATACCTAATTTATCAAGATACTCAACTGTTCCAACTCCATTCTTCTGTTTTACAAATGAAATCTCATCAGCTATTTCAGCAATATGCATATGTATACCTGTATTGTACTTGTCAGCTAGTTGTTTAGTCTTAATAAGTAATTCGTCTGTTGTATTAAAAATAGTTCTTAATGCAAACCATATTTTGATTCTTTCATTAGATGTATTATTAAATTTATGGAATAGGTCTAATTGAGTATTGATTTCTTCATCTGTAGTTTTTTGCCATGCTTCGGGAAGTCCATCTCCTGTATCCATAACTGATTTAGCTAAACATGCTCTAAGCCCAGTTTTGTCAACAGCTTTAACCATAGCATCTACATATTGACCACCAGATTCCAAAAATGTAGTAACACCAGATTTTATCAACTCAATACAACATGCAGTGGATGAGATTAATGAATCTTCATAATTAAAGCTACTTTCAAATGGCCAGATTCTTTCTCTAAGCCAAGTTAAAAGTACAACATCATCTGCAAGACCACGTTCTAATTGTTGAGATAAATGAACGTGTGTATTTACTAATCCTGGCATTAATATTTTTCCTTTAGCATCGTATATCTCAGCATCTTTATCAGCAATGTTGCTATCAAATTTGCCAACCTTTTTTATAATGTTGTTTTCAATAAGTATACTTCCATTCTCGTATACTTCTCTATCTTCATTCATAGTAATTAGATATGCATCTTTTATAAGTAATTGTGACATAAGTATCCTTCCTTTTTTATATATTTTTGTATCCACATATTATGATAATAAATTTTCTATACAAAGTTAATAGCAAAATCATTTTTATATGTAAAATTGATTTTGCTATTCATAAATTAAAAATAAATAAGATTTTATTTTATATATTTTAAAATATTAACTTAGAACTAAATTTACAACTGCAAGTAAACCTATAACCCAAAGTGTAATACTGATTTTATTAGTTTCTTTAGCTACAACATGCATTATTATGTATGAAATAAATCCAAAGCATAAACCAATACTTATACTATAAGTTAGAGGCATCAATAAAACTGTAACAAAAGCAGGTACTGCTATTTTGCTATCAGCAAAATCAATTTGCTTTATACTTTCGAACATGAATACACCAACCATAACAAGTGCAGGTGCTGCGGCGTAAGTAGGAACTATACCAAGTAATGGTGTAAATATAAGTGTGGCTAAGAATAAAGCTGCTGTTACTACAGAAGCAAGTCCAGTTCTTGCACCTGCTGCTATACCAGAAGCAGATTCTCCAAATGTTGTAACTGTACTAGTTCCTAAGAATGAACCTATTAAAGTAGAAGAAACATCTGCATATAACATTTTTCCTAAATCTTTTATTTCACCATTCTCATCTTCAAGACCCATTTGTTTACAACAAGTAATAAGAAATGCTAATGAATCAAACATATCTATAAACATGAAAGAGAATATAGGTCCAATTAATGAGAATTTCAATGCTCCTATAATATCTAATTTAAAAGCAATTGGTGCTATACTAGGTGGTTTTGAAATTATTGCTGTTGGTAATTCTACAAATCCAAATATAATAGATATTATTGTTGCAACAACTATACTTATTAATATCCCACCTTTAACTTTCTTATATTCTAATATTGCCATTAATATAAGAGCAAAAAGAGCTATTAAAACTGTTGGTGTAAAATCGGCAAGTGAAACTATAGTATCTGGGTTTGCTATTATAACACCCATGTTTTTTAAACCAACAAAAGCAAGGAAAAGACCTATACCTGCTGAAGAAGCTACTGCTAATTCTCTAGGAATAGCGTCTGCAATGGTCTTTCGAAGACCCGTTACTGCGAGTGTAAAGAATACACATCCAGATAAAAAGACTACCCCAAGACCTGTTTGCCACGGGATTCCTGCTCCTATAACTAAAGAGTATGTGAAAAATGCATTTAATCCCATACCAGGTGCTAGAGCGAATGGCGCATTTCCTAAAAGTGCAAATATTAGTGTACCAATGGCTGTAGCTAATATAGTAACAGTTATAAGTGCGGCTTTATCCATACCAGCTTCAGATAATATTGCTGGATTTACAAAAACTATATATGCCATTGTTAAGAATGTAGTAACTCCACCTATCACTTCTGTTTTAAGGTTAGAGCCACGTTCGCTAAATTTAAACATTTTGTCTAAAAAGCTCAATGATGAATTATTTCCATCTGGTTGTACATTGTTAGTATTTGGTACCATTTTTACCTCCAAAAAACTTTAAGATATAAACAAAAAAATATATATTCATATAGATAGAATAGAATATATATTCAAAGTTGACATTCTATTCATAGAAAACTCATTTAAGGTGAGTTTGTAGAAACTATTAGACCATATTACTAATATTATATGAACATTTTCTATTTGTTTTTCTGTTGTATTATATCGTAATATTGTATTATTTACAATAAATTTAATAAAATTATTCGTTTTTTTGTCGATTTTATAAAAAATTAAGGTTATTTATTATTAGAAATTATTCTTTTTAATAATAAAATATGTATGGATATAATAGGAGCCATGTTCATATGCCTTATACTATTAATGGAAGTTTATTATAGATAAGTTTGTGATATAATTATAAATGTACTGAATACAAGAATATTTCGTAAAAACTTTTTAATATATCAAATATATATATTAAGTTAATATATTAAATAAAATGGTGATAAAAAGAATATAATTTATAGTGGAGGGGAAAATGACTAAAGTTATTAAAGTACAAAAGCCTAAATTTACAGAGGAATTAGAATCTATTGAAAATCTTGAAAATATGCTTGATGATATACTTAATGATGAAAAAATATTTAATAAAATTATAGAAAATGAAATTATAAGTGATTTAGATGCTATAAGAGTTAGTTTTGAGTCTTGTATATTTAGAAATGTATCTTTTGAGAATTGTAATCTAAAAAAGATTGATTTGCTGGATGTAGTATTTGAAAACTGTAATTTATCAAATACATTTTTTGATGAAGGAAGTATATATAGAGTTGAATTTAAAGACAGCAAATTGATAGGAGTTAGATTTGATGATTGTATACTTAAAAACGTTCTGTTCAAAGATGTTTTAGGTAAGTATTCTAACTTTTCATTCTCTAAATTTAAGGTGGTTTCTATTTTGGATTCAAATTTTGAGAATTCTGTATTTCAAGAAGTAAAAAGTGATAATCTGGTATTCGAGTATACAAATCTTAAAAAAGCCAATTTTAATGGAAGTAAACTTTCTGGTGTAGATTTTACTACTAATAATATTGAAGGAATTGAGGTTGGAATAAACGATATTAGAGGAGCTATTTTTGATGTATCACAAGCAATTGATTTAACAAAATTGATGGGAATTATAATAAAATGAAAAAAATATTCATAAAATAAATTGGGAAAACGTTAACAATATGTGGATTTTTACCAGATTGACATTTTTCTGAAAATAAAGTAAGATTATCTTAATATTCAAAATATTTTCAAAGGGGGTAGTTTGGTGTGAGTAAGCAGATGAGAGATATTTTTGTGGTTGGTTTTGCTTTATTTTCTATGTTCTTTGGCGCAGGAAATCTTATGTTCCCTCCATTTTTAGGAATGGAATCCGGCAAAGACTGGTTAATTCCTCTTATTGGCTTTGTTGTTGCAGATGCTGGTATAGCAATGCTTGTTATTATAGCAACAGCAAGATGTAAGGGAAGCATGGATGATGTACTTAGGAGAGCTGGTAAAGGATTAGCAAGAGTAATGAGTGTAGCCGCTCTAGCATGTTTAGCACTTCTTGTTATACCAAGAACTTGTGCAACAACATATGAGATGGGTATTATACCTATATTTGGAGACCATGGACCAGCAGCTAAAGCGATATTTTCAGTGATTTTCTTTGGATTAACTTTAGCATTTACAATTAGGTCTTCTAAGGTTATAGACATAATAGGTAAGTATTTAACTCCAGCGTTATTATTAGTATTATTTGTTTTAATAGTAAAAGGTATAATTTCACCAGCAGGACCTATGAGTCCAGAACATATGATAGATAGAAATCTATTTGGTGAAGGTATATCACAAGGTTACCAGACAATGGATGCTCTAGGTGCAGCTTCTATGGCAACTATAATGTTAATGTCTATAGTGGGTAAAGGATATACATCAGATAAGGACCAAATTGGAATGACTATTAAAGCTGGTTTTGTAGCTTGTGTATTTTTAGCATTAGTATATGGTGGTCTTACTTATTTAGGTGCAACAGTTTCAACAATATATGATACTAGTGTACCTCAGGCATCTTTATTAGTTGAAATAACTAGTATACTATTGTATGGTCAGGTAGGAAAGATAATTTTAGGTATAATTGTAGCACTTGCCTGTCTTACTACTTCTACAGGTTTAACAGCATCAATATCAACTTATTTTGAAGGAATAAGTAAGGCAACTTACAAACAACTAGTTATAGGCATATGTGTGGCTAGTATGCTTATATCAAATTTAGGTGTTGACTCTATAATAGCTATATCAGTTCCAATCCTACAAACTATATATCCTGTTTTATTAGCAATAGTTATCATGGAGTTGGCTGGTAAAAATATAAAAAATGATAATGCATTTAAAGGTGCAGCATACGTTACATTAGTGGTTAGTGTATTATCTGCTGTAAATGGAATGACAGGAGCTGTTCCATTTATACAAAGCTTACCACTTGCAGGTTTGGGCTTTAACTGGGTAATACCAGCTATATTGGGTGGAATAGTTGGTAACTTCATAAAAAGCAACAAACAAGTAGCATAATAATTTGTAATTAATTTAATTTTATAATATATAATTTTTTTAGTACTATGGGTAGGTTTAATCAAAACCTAATCTACCCATAGTACTTTTTAGATTGAAGTATAATAATATGTATATAATTTTTTATAATATAATTTTTCTTTGAAGTATGATAAAATTAGTAATAGTGATAAGAAAGTACAAATTTAGGAGGTTTTAACTAATGCTTAGAAAAATAACAGCATTTATGCTATCCATATGTTTAATTATTGGACTTACAGGCTGTAGTTTGATTGCAGGCAAGCAAGATAAAAAGGAAATTATAGATGACTTTAAAGTTGCAGTAGTAACTCAACCATTATCTGAGAACAAAGTACAGTATAATATAGTAGAAAGCTTGGCAAAAGAGTATGAAGAAGAGAATAAAATTGATAAAGACAAAGATGGTAAAGCTAAAGTTAAGCAAACTATAAAGCATGTTGTATTACCAGAAAACTTTACTTCTAATATAGATAACGCTATAAATCAAATAGTAAAATTGGCTGATGATAAAGAAATTCAGGCAATTGTAGTATCTACAAATCAAGCGGGTCTTTTACCAGCTTTACAAAAGGTAAAGGAAAAGCGTTCAGAAATAATAACTATTTCTGCACCTATGGGAGATGACAAGAATCAATTAAGCCAGTATGTTGATGTGAATTTAGGGGCTAATATAGAGGGAAGAGGAAAGTTATTAGCAGAACATTCAAAAGAAATGGGAGCAAAGGCTTTTATTCATTACGCTTCTAAAGGTGATTTAAAAGATGCTAATATAGCCAAAAGGCTAGAGAAGATTAAAGAGACTTGTAAAAATATAGGACTACAATTTGTACAAGTGGATACACCAAATATGAATAATGAAGAAGATAAAAATAAGGTTAAACAGTTTTTAAATGAAGACATTGAAAAACAAGTTAAAAAATATGGAAAAGATATAAATGTATTTGGTGTAAATGAGATTATGGATGAAGTTATTTTAACTAAGGCTTTAGAGTTAAAGTATATAGTTGCAGAACAAAGTAATCCATCACCAACACAAACATATCCTGAGGTTATGGGACTAAAAATATCTAAAAAAGATGCTCAAAATTATAATAAAATAAATGATATGATAAGTGAAAAAGCTAAGGCTGCTGGTATGTCAAATAGGCTTGGAGGATATCCTATGCCAATGGATGCTTTTATACCAGCATTAGCAATCCATCTTGCTACTGAAATGGTAAAGGGAGACTTAACACAAGAAGATGTAAGTGCTCAAGATTATTTAGAGGGATTTGTAGAATTAAAATTTGGTATTGGTTCAGAATTTACACCTTTAACAGAGGTACTTTATAATTATCAATTAGTAGTCTTAAATCAATTAATCTATTAATATTAAAAGCTATGTTATTAGTAATAAAATACTAATTTCATAGCTTTTTCTGATAATAAATAAGTTTTATTATTTTATATAAAACTTTATATAAAAATAAAATCTTAGGATTATATAAAACATGATAAAGTAAATATGAATTACTATAGATTTAAATTATATTATTTTCTATTATTTTTGTGCCTTTCTCAGTTAAAGTGGAACCTTTTCTTCCTTTGCCAGAAAATAAGTATCCATTGAGTGTTAAATATTCTAGCATACTTCTTACTTCATATTCTGTGACATTATATTCCATAAATTTCATTAGTTTTGTTCTACCCATAGGTTTTATATATAATGACTTTAAAATAGAAATACATATGTTTTTGTCATATTGACTTAAATCATGAAATATAGAGACATTATTTGATACAGGATGATGATTTAATTTTGAAGATATATTTTGAGGTAAATCATTTATTGTAAGATAATTAGAACCCATGTAAGCCATATATTCAATACAATTTCTCAATTCTCTAATATTACCCATCCAAGTGTAGGAATTTAGAGTCTCTAAAAGATACTTATCCAGTTTAACATTTTTATAGGGAAGCTCTTTTAAAAATGACTCTAAAAGAAGAGGAATATCTTCTAATCTATTTCTAAGAGGAGGTAAGTCTAAAGTAAACATACTTATTCTATAAAATAAGTCCATCCTAAATTTATTTTCTATAATTAATTTTTCTAAGTCTTTATTTGTGGCAGCTAATATTCTTACATCAATTGGAATGATGCTTGTACCACCAATTTTTCTAATTTCTTTTTCTTGTAAAACTCTCAGAAGTTTAACTTGTAAGTTGTGTGGCATATCTCCTATTTCATCTAAAAATATAGTTCCAGTATGAGCTAATTCAAATAATCCTTTTTTTCCGCCTTTTTTAGCACCAGTAAAAGAACCATCTTCATATCCAAATAGTTCACTTTCAAGTAGTTCACTTGGTAATGAAGCACAATTTATAGCTACAAAAGGTTTATTTTTTCTATTTGAATGATTGTGTATTGATTGAATGAAGGCCTCTTTACCTGTACCTGTCTCACCTGTTATTAATATAGGATTATCTGTAAGAGCCATTTTTTTTGCTTTTTCAATACAATCTTTTATAACAGAGCTATTTCCAATAATATTATTAAATTTATATTTAGCTACATAACCTCTTTTAACAGAATCACTTCTTATTTTTTGTTCTAATATCTCGATGTTATTTACATCTTTTAATGTAATTAAACAACCTTCTATATTTTTATAAAGATAAAATGGTTTTTTAGAAAGTATGAATTTTTTATCTATTTCATCGATGTATATAATCATATTGTCTATATTTAAATTTTTCGTAATTTTATGTAAAAAACTCTTTGGTAGATAATCCATTAAAGATGGAGATTTTATGAGTTTTTCATCTAGTTCAAGCATACTAAGTAAAGATTTATTTACAAAAGTAACTTTATTGAAGGTATTAAAAAATATTAAACCATCTCCTATTTCATCAATAGTCATGTAAAGTATTGTTTTTAGTTTAGATATATTATCCAATGATGTATTTAAAAAGTCATGACTGAGTGTTTCCTTAGATAATTTATATAATTTTTCTATAAATTTTTCATTTTTTAATTTTAATACCACTAGTAATGACATATATGTATCTAATGAAATTTTTCTCCATCCTAAGTCAACTATGTTTTTTATGTATTTTGGTATAAATCTAATTTGCCCTGGTGTTATAGCTGTATCCAAATCATATATTTCATCACAATCTGGATAGGTTGGTACAAAATCTATATGATTTATCCCGATTTTATATAGGTAGGTAGCCATTTCAAACGCTGATGTTTTATTAGTGGTCATAAGTAATGATTTTGTACCAGGAGGTAGTTGCATCATTTTTTCATAACCAAGCTTTGAAAGTGCTTTTGTTCCATGAATAATTTCAATATCTTCTTTAAAATGTTTTATTAAAAAATTACTAGTTAAAGGTGATAGAGAAAGTACAACATCTCCTTCTAAATTTTCTTTTATGCCATCGAGTATATTTTGTGTTTCTATGATTATCTCATCTCCAAAAAAGTTTATTAACTCTTCTTTGTAATGATTACTATTCAATTTATCGTATGTTATAAGGATTAATTTCTTTTTATCCATGCTATTTCTCCTAACAAAGTAATATTTATTTTATTTTTTTAAGTACAAGGTAAGTTATATTATACATCAAATAATATGATAAATTTAGAAATTCGATTTAAAAAAGGTTTTTATAGGTTTTTATCCTGTAAGAACCTATTTATAAATATTTTTTGATAAATAACTAAGGCATATTTTTATATTAAGAAGTGTATTTTAATAAGTAATAAAAAAATAATGTATTTAAATACTTTAGAAGTTAGTAATTATAAGCAATTTATCATATGGGATAAATTTACAATAAAAAAATGGATATAAAACCCTTATCATTAAATTATTGGCACAAATTTTGCTTATTAAAGAGATATACTAATAAATCTTAATTAAACAGGAGGGAGAATTTAAATGAGCAAATTGGAATCAGCAACAGAAAAAGTAGAAGTAAAATGGTATGGGTATGTAGCATTAATTTTGGGTGCATTATTCTTTTCAGGAATATTTAAGGATGCGTCAGGGCCATTAAAAGTATTGGATTTTAATAATGTACTGGGTTCTTTTGGAACATTAGGAACTGTTAATGATGGTGTGGGTACATTAGCTGCAAATTTTAGAGGTGATGGAGGTACTGGTCCTAGAGATGGATGGCTATATGCATTGACACTAATACCATCTGTTATGTTTGCACTTGGAATAGTTAGAGTTATAGACCATTTAGATGGGATGAAGGCAGCTCAGAAGCTTCTTAGTCCACTATTAAAACCGTTATTAGGATTACCTGGATTTGCAGGATTGACTTTGATAGCTAGTTTACAATCTACTGATGCAGCTGCATCTATGACTAAAGAACTTAAAGATGATGGATATATAGACGAGAAACAAAAGGCTGTATTTTGTGCATTTCAATTTTCAGGTGCATCTGCAATCACAAACTTCTTTGCTTCTGGAGCAGCATTGTTTCCATTTATCGGAGATGTTCCAATCTTTATACCACTTGCTTTAATATTAATTATGAAATTTGTTGGAGCAAACTTACTTAGACTATATTTAAATAAATTTGACAAGGGGGAAGCTTAATATGAGTGAAGTAGCAAAAAAAGAAGTAAGGGCTAAAAAAGGGAATGTGATAGACGCATTTATTGGAGGAGCTAGAAATGGATTTCAAATAAGCACAAATTCAATGGCTCCAAATGTTATCTTTGGTTTTGCTATAATTTCTATATTTAATTTAACAGGTCTTTTGGATGTGATAGGAACAATATTTACACCTGTAATGAGCATATTTGGACTTCCAGGTGTTGCAGCAACTGCAATAATGACAATATTTATATCAATGGGAGGAGCATCTGGAGTAATAGCAGGTCTATTTACAGCAGGTCAGATAAGCCAAGCACATGTTGCAATTCTTTTACCAATGTTATTGCTTTCAGGTGCTCAGATACAATTTATGGGTAGACTTTTAGGAACTGCTGAATTAAAGACAAAATATTATCCACATATGTTTGTGATAGCAACTTTAAATGGTTGTATTGCAATGCTTATAATGAATTATTTCGTAGTATAGGTAAGTATAATAAAAGTTTTATATAAATATAAGGTTTACATTTTAAGGAGGAGTTTTATACTATGGAAACTAATAAAGATTATATTGAGTACGTACATAGGGTGTATGATTATTTACATACTATACCAGAAAAAGGGTTTGAAGAATATAAGACATCTGAGTTTGTTTTAAAGGAACTTGAAAAAATGGGTTTTGAAGATATTAATAAAGGCATTGCAGGAACTGGTATTATAGTAACTATAGATTCTAAAAAAGAAGGACCAGTATTTGCTATAAGGGCAGACATGGATGCGTTGGAATTTATAATAGATGGAGAAAAGAAAATGATACATGCTTGTGGGCATGATGGTCACACTTCCATGCTTTTAACAGCTGCAAAACTAATAAGAGAAAGAAATCTAGTAAAGAGAGGTACTTTAAAAATACTTTTTCAACCAGGAGAAGAAAAACTATATGGTGCATTAAGAGTAATTGATTCTGGCTTATTGGATGATGTGGAAGAAATGGTAGGTATGCATTTAAGACCTGGTCAAGATTGTAGACTTGGAAAGGCAATACCTGCAATGTATCATTGTGCTAGTTGCATAATGGAGTTTATGATTAAAGGTGTTACTTGTCATGGGTCTAAACCACACTTAGGAGTAAATGCAGTAGATGCTGTTTGTTTGGCAGTGAGTGCAATAAATGCAATAAGAGTAAATCCAGCTGTATCAAACTCCATAAAAGTGACAAATATATCAGTTAAAGGAGAAACATATAATAATATACCAGATGAAGCATTTATGGCTTTAGATATAAGAGCAGAAAGTAATGAGATAATAGAAGAATTAAAAGAAAAAGCAATACATGCTGTAAAAACTGCTGCAAATTCTATAAATGCAGAAGCTGTGTTACTTTCAAAGGATGGAGTGCCAGCAGCAGAGTTTGATGAAAGGCTTGTGAAATTGGCTGAAGAAACTATAAAAGATGTATTGGGAGAAGATGCGTCTATAGGTATATTTAAGAATTCTGGTGGAGAGGATTTTCACTACTACACACAAAAACTAAAATGTAAAACTACATATATTGGATTGGGAGCTGATGCTACACCAGGATTTCACAATCCAAATGTGACATTTGATACAAAAGCTTTGGAATATGGAGTTGATATATGGTGTAGATTAGTTGAAAAGAGATTGGGGTAATATCTAAACTAATGATTCTACATTTACAAATTTAGAAGTTATAGAAAAGATTGCTTATGTCAGTTGAAATATAATTAATATAAGCAATCTTATTTTGATATATTGAAACTATTTTTACAACATTGAAAAAAACTATAACCATAAAAACAAGTATATTTTAAATCTATTGGACAAAAAAGTGTTACTATTATAATATGTAGAATTGTAAAATAACACCAAATTACATCCAGTTATATACTAAATAATTATAAAATTTGTATTTTTAGGAGGGGTAAAATGAGTAAATATAATTTTGACCAAGTAATAGATAGAGTAGGGACAGATTGTGTAAAATGGGATTTTAGAACTAATTGTTCACCAAAAGCACAAAAAGATGGTTTACCTTTTTGGATTGCAGATATGGATTTTGAATGTGCAGAGCCAATAATAGAAGCATTACATAAAAAAGTTGACCATAAAATATTTGGATATAGTTCTAATGATAGTGAAGAATACTTTAATGCAGTTTGTAGCTGGTACAAAAGAAGATTTAACTGGGAAATAAATAGAGAAAATATTGTATTTAGTCCAGGAGTTGTACCAGCTGTTGCTATTTTAGTAAGAATATTAACTGATTCTAATGAAGGTGTAATAGTTCAAAAACCAGTGTATTACCCATTTGAAGCAAAGATAAAAAGTAATAATAGAGAAGTTGTAAACAATCCTCTGATATATGAGAATGGCACATATAGAATGGATTATGCTGATTTAGAAGAAAAGGCTAAGTGTAGCAATAATAAAGTACTTATACTTTGTAGCCCTCACAATCCAGTTGGTAGAGTATGGAGAGAATATGAATTAAAAAAAGTTGTAGAAATATGTAAAAAATATGACTTATGGATAATAGCTGATGAAATACATTCTGATTTAATTAGAAAAGGATTTAAACATACTCCTTTACAATCATTATGCCCAGAGTACAAAGATAAAATAGTTACATGTATAGCACCAAGTAAAACGTTTAATCTAGCTGGAATGCAATTATCTAATATAATAGTGAATAACAATGATTTAAAAAAGAAATATCAAGAAGAGGTCACAGCTGTTGGAGTTGGAACTTCACCAAATCCTTTTGCTATTGTAGCTACTATAGCAGCATATAATGAAAGTGAAGATTGGGTTAATGAATTGAATGAATATTTAGATAATAATATAAGATTTATTGATGAATACTTAAAAGAAAATTTACCAAAAGTAAAACTTGTTTATCCAGAAGGAACGTATTTAGCATGGTTAGATTTTACTGCCTATGGATTAAATGAAATAGAACTTGAAGATTTAATGTTTAAGAAAGCTAATGTATTATTTGATGAAGGCTATATATTTGGAAAACAAGGAATAGGATTTGAAAGAATAAATGTAGCATGCCCACAGTCTTTATTAAAAGAATGTATGGATAGATTAAAGGCTACATTTGAAAATTTATAGGATGCATAGAAATAAAAAATATTAAACTTGACAAATTTTAACTAATCACTTATCATACTATTATGAATAAATAGAAAACATAAGAGAGTTAAATTTTATTAGATTAAATTCTTAAAGACTTTGAAAGGAAGAGTAGTTATAGAATGTAGTTAAAGCGAGTTGGTGATGGTGTGAGACCAATATGAAGTCTATAATGAAGAACATCCTGGAGTTGCTAACCGAAATTTTAAAATAGTAGGCTTAGTCGGAACCAAACCGTTATCATATTGGGATGTATCGAGTAATATCTGTACATTATGAGCTGGGTTTAAATTTATTTTAAACTAATCAGGGTGGTACCGCGGAAAGATAACCTTTCGTCCCTTTTATATAGGGATGAAAGGTTTTTTTAATGGAAAAATATATAAATATAGGGAGTGAATAATATGAGTACAATAATACCAAAGGATTATAACAGTAGTTTGAATGTAATTGATACACAAGTAGCTATAAAAAAATTAAAAGATTTTTTTGAAATGAGATTGAGTAATGAACTAAATCTAATAAGAGTTTCTTCTCCATTATTTGTATTGCCTGAAACTGGTGCAAATGATAATTTAAATGGAGAAAAGGCTGTAAGTTTTGATATACCATTTATGAATAAAAATGCAGAAATTGTTCAATCACTTGCAAAATGGAAGAGATTAGCCCTTAAAAAATATGGTTTTGAAGTTGGCAGTGGTTTATATACAGATATGAATGCGATAAGAAAAAATGAAGAATTAGATAACATACATTCTCTTTATGTAGACCAATGGGATTGGGAATTGGTAATAGATAAAAGTAGTAGAAATGAAAATACTTTAAAAGATGTTGTAGAAAGACTATATGGAGTATTTAAGGATACTGAGATATTTGTATGTAGCATGTATGAAGGCATAAAAGAAATCTTACCAGAAGAAATAACTTTTATAACATCACAAGAGTTAGAAGATATGTATCCAGAATTATCTCCAAAGGAAAGAGAAGATAAAATTGTAAAAGATAAGAAAGCTGTATTTATAACTCAAATAGGAAAGACGCTAACATCAGGAGAAAAACATGATGGAAGAAGCCCTGATTATGATGATTGGGAATTAAATGGAGATATACTATTTTATAACCCTGTTTTAGATTCTGCATTAGAGCTATCTTCAATGGGAATTAGAGTTGATGAAGAATCTCTTGATAGACAACTTAAACTTGCTGGATGTGAAGATAGAAAAGAGTTTGATTATCATAAGATGCTTTTAAATGGTGAACTTCCATATACAATTGGTGGAGGTATTGGTCAGTCAAGAATATGTATGTATTTCTTACAAAAGGCTCATATAGGAGAAGTACAGGTTGGAGTATGGCCACAAGATATGATTAAAAATTGTAGTAGTGCAGGAATTGAATTGTTATAATTTGAATATATACTAGTTGATAAAATTTATATATAATATACTCATCAAATTAATTATATCGGTTATAATGTAGAATAACCTATAATTATAAGAGGTGATAAATATGGAATTTCTAAAAAGAATGGTTAATATAATTTTAGATTTTTTAAAAAAATTTTAGTGAGATTTAAAAAGGCTAAATTTGGTTTGCTTTTTATATTTGATTTACTTAAACTACCTGATTTTATGACGGATAAAAGAATCAATATAGTCTATAAAGTAAAAGTAGTTTCCGTTTTAATTTTTACTATATCTTACTTTGTATCTGGAGTTGATATAATTCCTGAGATGCTTACTGGAGCATTTGGATTTATAGATGATATTATAGTATTAATTTGGAGCATAGGTATTGTGAATGAAGAAATTAATAGATATAGAAATATAACAAAAGAAGATAAACATTCAAATATAATTGAAAATGTAGAATTTTCTATAAAAGATGAAGAAGAATAACAATTTATATATGTTATTCTTTTTTTTATTAACAAAAAATGGCTAAATTGTTGACGGAGAGGTAAAACTCTATTATCATAATAAGTGGATATCCAATATTTAACTAAGTATTCAATGTACAAGAATGCTTAATTTAAAAAATTATGGAGGGTAAAATATTATGAAGAAGAAAATAGGTTTAGTGCCCAAGCTAATCATCGGTATCATAGTCGGTATTTTAATCGGAAGTTATGCACCAGAAATAATAGTACAAATACTAGTAACAGTTAGTACATTATTCTCAGCATTCTTAAAGTTTGTAATACCATTTATAATTATAGGGTTTGTAACAGCAGGTATAGCAGATTTAGCAACAGGTGCAGGAAAATTATTAGGAATAACTACAGCAATAGCATATGGTTCTACTCTAATTGCAGGATTATTATCATTTGCAGTATCTATGCTAATTTTCCCAAATTTTATTGATGCAAGTGTAGCAGGACAAATTGGAGACCCAGAAGCAGGAATGTTAGCTCCAATCTTTACAATTCCATTAGAGCCTATGGTAGATGTAACAGCAGCAATTGTGTTTGCATTTGTAATGGGACTTGGAATATCAGCTTTAAGAAATCATGGAAAAGGAGAAGTCTTATTTAAATTCTTCCAAGAATTCCAAGAAATTGTAACGAAAACGTTGTCAACAGTAATTATACCTTTATTACCTTTATACATAGCAGGGACTTTCGCAAATATAACTATAGCAGGACAAGTATGGACAATATTAGGTGTATTCTGGAAAGTTTACTTAGTGGTAATACCTTTACATTTTGTATATATGGCATGTCAATTTACCGCAGCAGGAGCATTTTCAGGAAAAAATCCAGTAAGAATGTTAAAAAATCAAGTACCTGGATATTTAACAGCTATAGGTACTCAATCTTCAGCAGCAACTATACCAGTTAATGTTGGTTGTGCAGAAAAAAATGGAGTAAGTAAGCAAATCAGAGAATTTGTTGTGCCTCTTTGTGCAACAATACATTTATCAGGTAGTATGATATCAATAACAGGGTTTACAACAGCAGTTTTAATGATGAATGGTATGCCACATGGAATAGGTGTATTATTCCCTTATATTGCAATGTTAGGTATAGCAATGGTTGCAGCACCAGGGGCACCAGGTGGGGCTATAATGAGTGCACTTCCTTTCTTACCAATGGTTGGAATACCATCAGATGGAGGTCTTGCAAGTTTAATGATAGCTTTATACTTAACTCAAGACAGTTTTGGTACAGCATGTAATGTATCAGGAGATAATGCAATAGCAGCAGTTGTAGATAAAATAAATGATGGAATGAGTAAAAAAGGAAACAAAGAAGAGCAAAGTGCTTAATTTGTTAATAAATAAAAATGAGTTATCTCAAATAGAGATAACTCATTTTTTATACTTATAGAATTATATAATAAAGTAATTTTTCTATTTGAAAATTGATTTAAGAGATGATATTAATAATTTATTTTCATTAGGTTTTAATATACATACCCTGAAGAAATATTCATCTAGCCCATCAAATGAATAACAATCTCTTATTATTATTTTTTGTGGAATTAGTTTATCACGAAGAGCTTTAGCAGTAAATTCCTTTGTTTTAATTTTACATAATATAAAATTACCTTTAGTATCATATACGTTTAAATTCTTTATGTTTTTAAGTTCCTTAAGTAAATAATCTCTTTCAGTATTCATTAAAGAAATCGTACTTGATATAAAATTCAAATCACTAAACATGATTTCTCCCATTTTGGAAGCGATTATATTTATATTCCATAAATCTAGGTTTTTATTTATTTCATTTTTAACCTTAATGTCAGATATAAGACCATATCCAAGTCTTATACCAGGTGTAGAAAAAAACTTTGATGTACCCCTTATAACAAATAAATTAGAATAATCATCAACTAACTGAGTACAAGAATATATGTTTGTATCAGTAAATTCTACATAAGTCTCATCAATCATTAAAAAAGAATCTGTGTTTTTTAAAATTTCTCTTACTTGTATTTTAGTAAATGCAAATCCAGTAGGATTACTAGGGTTGCAGATGATAACCAAATCATAATTTTTAGCGTTAATAGTTTCTATAAGATTTTCTAAATTTATGTTAAAATTATCTTCTTCTTTGGCGAAGTATTTATCTATAGAACAATTAACTTTAGATAGCTCTTTTTCATACTCTGAATATGCAGGGGAAAGTAAAAGAGCTTGTTTAGGGTTGATTGTATGTATGAATGATGAGATTAATTCTGTAGCTCCACTTCCAAGGACTATATTATCTATAGAACATTTGCAGTAACTTGATATAGAAGTTTTTAAGTCTATGTAATCAGGGTCAGGATACATAGATACCATATCTATATTGTTTACAATGTATTGTTTGGCTAAACTTGATGTACCAAAAGGATTTATATTTGAACTAAAATCCATAAATTCTTCTTTTGAAAAGCCATACTTACTAGATAAACTATATAAATTAGCTCCATGATTTGTGCTCATAAAAGTACCTCCAAAAATAAAATTATATAATTGATAAAAATAACTGATTAATACATGTACATATAGATTATAATACAAAGGAATGTTTATTCCAAATTTTTAAGATAAAAAGCAAAAAAGTATGGATAAGCTATTACTTTACGTTTAAAAATGATGAAAAATATTTTAATTGATATTTTGGTATGCTATAATATATAGGTTAATAGATGGAAAGCGGGAGGGTACAAGATGTACAAAATTACAGGAAAAATGTTGACAGAAGAACAAATAAAAGAAAAAGTTTATGAATTAGGAAAAAAAATAGAAGAAGATTTTAAAGGTGAAGATTTACTAGTAGTAGGTATCCTTAAAGGAGCTAGTGTATTTGTTTCAGATTTAATAAGATGTATAGACTTAGATGTAAATATAGATTTTATGAGCGTTACAAGCTATGGTAGTTCAACAGAATCTTCTGGAACAGTTAAAATATTAAAAGATTTAGATGTAGACATTGAAGGAAAAAATGTATTAATTGTAGAGGATATAATAGACTCTGGATTGACATTAAGTAACCTAGTCGCAGCTTTGAAGACTAGAAGCCCAAAATGCCTAAAGCTATGTACTTTACTTGATAAACCTCAAAGAAGAAAAGCTAATATACCTGTAGACTATGTGGGATTTGTTATTGAAGATAAATTTATTGTTGGATATGGAATAGATTATGCTGAGAAGTATAGAAATTTACCTTATATAGGTATAGTTGAGGATGTAGAATAAGACTTAAATGTGAATTAAAAGCACTAATCTCTAAGGGATTTAGTGCTTTTTAATTAAGTATATAAAATATTAGTAAAGGAGACCTCTATATGGATATTCAATTAAGTATATTATTATTTTTCCAAAATTTAAGAAATCCAATTTTGAACTTTATATTTCTTGTATTCACAATAAGTACAGAAGCACCACTATTAATATTAATTACAACAATCATTTACTGGTGTATAAATAAAAAATGTGGGCAGAAAATATTGTTTGCTATAATTGGAAATTTTGTTGTGAATTTAGGAATCAAAGAATTTGTAAAAGCTCCTAGACCAATAGGAATAAAAGGTCTTGAGTCACTGAGAGTTTCTACTGCTGGTGGTTACTCTTTTCCAAGTGCTCATACTCAAACTGCAACTACATTTTGGGTTAGTATTATGACTATATTTAAAAAGAGATACATTCATTTAATAGGTGCATTAATGGTATTAGGTGTTGGTTTATCTAGACTATATTTGGCAGTTCATTGGCCTATAGATGTAATAGCTGGGTGGACCTTAGGTATATTTTTTACAGTTATATTTGTAAAAATATTTGACTATATTGACGATAGTAAAAATTATATTTTTCTTGTGGCTTTACTTATACCATTTGTTATAATAGCTATATTTTTAAATAGCCCTGACTATTTTGAAAAATTTGGTATCATAGTAGGGTTTATATTTGGATATATAGTTGAAGATAAATTTGTTAGATTTAATACAGACAATAATAACAAAAAAATTAATTTTAGTAGTAAAAATAAAAATAGTAAAAATATAATATTTTCAAGAATATGTAGGTTTTTGGTTGGGATAGTAACAATAGGCATGTTATATATGGGGATTAAAGTATTTATTTCAATGTTAATTGTTACTTTAAATCTAAGTGATTCTAATATGAGTATAATTTTTATGAACTTTATTAAGAATACTGTAGTTGTTTTTTATGGTGTGGCAGGAGCTCCTGCATTATTTAAACTTTTGAAGCTAAATTAAGCTAAACTACTTTATTAATAGTTTAACTTAAAAAATTAAGGGAAGAAAAGAGTGATTATTTGAAGAAGGTAGTAGTAATAGGTGGAGGACCAGCAGGGATGATAGCAGCATCAACTGCATGTGAAAGAGGATTTGATGTAACATTAATTGAGAAAAATCATAAATTAGGTAAAAAACTTGCAATAACAGGAAAAGGTAGATGTAATATAACTAATGCTTGTGATATAGAAGAATTAATAGAAAATGTTCCTACAAATGGAAAATTTTTATATAGTGCTTTTTATACTTTTACAAATGATGATGTAATAAGCATGTTTAATAACCTTGGTGTAAAAACTAAAACAGAAAGAGGAAAAAGAGTATTCCCAGAAAGTGATAAAGCATTTGATGTTGTAAAGGCTCTTGAAAAACAACTCAAAAACAAAAAAGTAGATATATTATTAAATTCGAAAGTGGAAAAAATAATATCTAAAAATAATAAAATTGAAAAAGTAGTTTTATCCAATAAAAAAGAAATTAAGTGTGACTCGGTTATAGTAGCAACTGGAGGATTAAGTTATCCACTTACTGGTTCTACTGGTGATGGATATAAATTTGCTGCTTCACAAGGTCACACCATTGTAGATACAAAACCATCTTTAATTGGTATTGAAGTGCAAGAAGGCTTTATAAAAGATTTGGAAAAGTTATCATTAAGAAATGTTGAGATAAAAGTATTTAATAGCAAACAAAAGAAAGTTTACAGTGATTTTGGAGAACTTGAATTTACTAAGTTTGGCTTAGATGGACCTATAATTAAGTCTGCAAGTTGTAGAATGAAAGATACAACTAAAGAAAATTACACTATATTCTTAGATTTAAAACCAGCACTAGATGAAGAAAAGTTGGATAAAAGAGTTCAAAAAGATTTTGCAAAGTATACAAATAAAAAATTTGAAAAAGCATTGGATGATTTACTTCCAAAAAAACTTATACCTATAATAATAGATTTGAGTGAGATTAATCCAGATACAGTTGTTCACCAAATTTCTAGAGAACAGAGAAAACACTTAGTGCATTTACTAAAGAATTTAAAGTTTACTGTAAAAAGATACAGACCTATTGATGAAGCTATAATAACTTCTGGTGGTGTAAAAGTAAATGAGATAAATGCGAGTACAATGGAGTCAAAACTAATAGAAGGTCTATTTTTTGCTGGAGAGATAATAGATATAGATGCATATACAGGAGGATTCAATTTACAAATAGCTTTTTCTACTGGATATTTGGCAGGTTTTAATTGCTAAAAATTACCTGAATTAAAAATGTTTAAAATCACATAATATTATCAGCAACACAAAATAAATTAAACAGAAGGAAGGTAATCAACATGGCAAGTAACAATAACAACAACAGAACAGTAGTACCAGGAGCAAAAGAGGCTTTAAACCAAATGAAATTAGAAATAGCTAACGAACTTGGTATGAGTAATTATCAACAAGTTGATAAAGGAAACCTTACTGCAAGAGAAAATGGTTATGTAGGTGGATACATGACTAAAAAATTAGTTGAAATGGCTGAACAACAAATGGCTGGAAAAAGCAACAGATAGTTAATAAATAATTATTTATAACTATTAGGCTATTAGTTTAGCTAAAGCTATCTCAAATATAGAAAGTAATTTCTAAATTGAGATAGCTTTTTTTTATTAAATTTTACACAGGTGCATTTTTATGTAATAAATTTTAGGAATTTGGATAAAATAATACAAACGAATATGTTACATAAGGAGTGATGTAAAATGAGTAGTGTAAATTTTGAGGATTTAAAAAACAAATTTATTAATAGTGATTTAGATGAAAAAATAAGAATATACACAACAACAGAAGGTTTATCAGTAGAACAATTTAAAGAGCTATTAAAATATTATCCAATACAACATTTATCTAAATTAGAAAAAGCTCTTGGATAATAATCTTTAATTAAAAAATTAAAAAGGCAATTTATTTAATATTAAAATAATTCTTATTAAATAAATTGCCTTTTTATAATAGCTTTATATTATCATACTTTTGATATATAATTGTAGATTCTCTCATTTCCAAGCTCAATAGACCCAGTATTAATTAGAGTAACGATTCCTTCTATATCCTTAGGAGTTAAGTATTTATATGGAATCAATAAATTATAACCTGTATCATTTAGTAAATTTTTTAATTGGATTATTTGAGAGATATTGAAACACTTTACAGTCTTAGTAGATTTTTTTCTAGAGTTAGATAAATTTTCATTTTGTATTTTTATCAAAGTTTCTATATAGTCTATATAAGATAACTTAAAGTCGTATTCCTTAATTATTTTTTCATCAAGTATACTACTAATGAAACCTTGAGATAATATATTATCTGCAAATTTATCTGCCGTTAATTTACCAGATGTTATACCTTTTTGGTATTTTCTAAGTATTTTTTTAGTGTAGCAGTATATTTTATTTCTTGTTTCTAAATCAAGTTGTTCTATTTGCACACAACCACTTCCTTTTAATTGTAAAAATATTTATTTTTAAAAATCTATACTTAGTCTATAAAGTTTAACTAACTTATTTACAATAAATACTAAATTATAAAATATTTGTTATTTTTTATTATTACCAAGTATAAAAAATATTATAATTGTAAAACTTACAAATATATGTAAAATATTTAGGAGTGATGAAAATGTTAAATGGGATAATAAAGCTTTTTTATTCTGAAATTGTAAAAACAAAGATTAATAATTTAGATTCAAGTGGATATTCTTTAAGAGATGAATGTAAAGAAATCAGAAATATAACTTTAAAAATAGACAGTGTATTTTTTAAACTTTTAAAGTTAGTTTTTGGTTCAATATTACTTATGGTAGCTTTTAATTTAAACTTGATTTTGGGTATGGGTGTATTTTTAGTAGGTGTAGTTTATATTTTATATAAAAGAAATATGGAAGAACAAGTAAAAGAGCATATAAATAATGTAAAGAACAATATAGACATATCTAAAATTACTTTTATGGATGAAAAAGGAAGAACAGGTCTAAATGCATTAATTACATTGCTTCTTATAGGGTTATTGACAGGATTTAACTGGATATTAGTTGCTAGTTTTGTCGTTGTTTTTGTTTTTACTATGAAGAATGTATGTTAAAATACTAATAAATAGTTTAATATATAGGGGGAGAAATTGAGTATGACTAATGGCAGTTATAAAATGAAGAATTTAGTGGAGATATCCGCTATGGTGACGGAATCTACAGATTTTTTTAATATAAAAGATGACATAATAGAAAAGATGTTAGAGGTTGTTCACCCTACAAAGGCATGTGTAAATCTATTCTATAAAAATGATTCTAAACATGCCTACTTAGTATGTTCACAAACCTTAGAATATGTACCTCAAATTTTTCCAATTAATAGTCTTAAAGGTGCAAAAATTGATTTTGACACATATCCAGAATATATACATGAAGCTGTAAATGAAAAGAAGATAATATATGTAAAAAATGTATTTGAAGATTCTAGAGCTGAAGGTGAAAGAGATTTAGCAAAATCTGAAGGTTATATTGGGAGAATAGTTTTTCCTTTTATAATAAACAATTTAGTTGTTGGATTTATGACTTGTTTTTTAAAAGAGGAGGATTATTTAACAGAACAAGATATAGACTTTATATCTTCTGTTGCATCACTTCTGAGTTTATCAATAGAAATAACTAATAAAAATAATAATGTACAAATTTTAATTGACAAGTTAAGAGGTTCGATA
Source organism: Clostridioides sp. GD02377 (assembly GCF_045899875.1). Taxonomy (NCBI): domain Bacteria; kingdom Bacillati; phylum Bacillota; class Clostridia; order Peptostreptococcales; family Peptostreptococcaceae; genus Clostridioides; species Clostridioides sp. GD02377. Next base: position 98,720 of record NZ_JBJODA010000012.1, on the reverse strand, counting down.
AGTGCTATAAATGAAGCCACTAAAAAATTATACCTTAATAAGAGTATAGATGGATTTTTAGAAAATTTAAGTAAACAAGCTTGCAACATTACTAATAGTAAAGAAGCTTTAATAATTATAACTGGCCATGATAATAAGGATAAAATATTTAGCTGTTATAATACTGAGCAAAAAAAGAAAACTAATTTATACCCTATGCTTGACACATTTTTGAAGAAAGAGTCATTAGGAGGATATCTAAATAACTTAAAACCATGTTCAAAAAAAGGAATAAACTTGGAAAGTTATATATATTATAAACTTCAGGATAAGAATGAGACTATAGGATGTATAGTTTGTGCAAATAGCAAAAACTATACTAGTGATGATTTAAATATTCTTAGTATATTATCCAAACAAGTTTCTGTTGGGATGCAATTATATGAGCATAATGAAAAAGAAGTAAAACATAAGGTTCTTGAAAATGAGTTGAATATATTAAATAAACAGCAACAACTTATTATGGACAAAGGAAAAATGGATTGTAATGAAGATAAAGAACTGTATTTTTATCATAAACCAGCGAGAGTAGTAGGAGGAGATTTTTATTATGCCACAAAAGTAGATGATGAACATATAGTCTATATTGTTGCTGATGTAATGGGACATGGAATGGTATCAAATTATGTTGTTGCGATGATAAAAGGTGCTTTTAAAGTCTTATGTAATCAATATAATACATCAAGAGAAATAATGACACATTTAAATAGCATGTTATATGATGAGTTTGATAAAATGGGTGTATTTACAACGTGTTTGATAGGTATTATAGATACTAAAGAAAATATTATCACAATATCTAATGCTGGTCATTATAGCCCTGTATTTGTGAAGAAGAATGGGACCATAGAAAATAATTTGAATTGTAAAAAGGGGATACCTATTGGAATAATGGAAGATGCTACCTATGAAAATAATACTCTTTCAATGGAAGATTATGCAATGGTATGTATGTATACTGACGGAATTTTAGAGATAAAAAATACGTCAAAAGAAGAATATGGTATAAATAGATTAGAAAACTTTCTAAAAGAAAACTTTAGATTAAATCAGCAGTTAATAGTAGAAAATTTAAAATTAGATTTAAAGAATTTCTCATCAAAAGATAATTATGATGATGATATTTTAATAGTTATGTTAAAGGATAGGTAGATTGATTATGGATTTAAATGATAAAAAAGAACTTAAAAGTCCAGAGATTATTATAATAAATGGAAGCCCAAGAAATAATAAAAATTGCAGTTTTATAGCAAATGAAGTGAAGGTTAAGTTAGAAGAGAGTGGATTGAGTAGCAAAATATTTAATATATATGATATGGATATTGAATATTGTACAGCATGTGGATTTTGTGAAAAAACAGGTTTTTGTAAGTTTAATGATGACATGAAACCATTATATAAAATGTTTGATGAGTCAAAAGGAACTATAGTCATAAGCCCTGTACATTTTGATTCAATCTCAGCTAAATTAAAAACTGTTGTTGATAGAACTCAAGCTATATATGCAAGTAAATATGTGTTAAAGAAGCCTTCAATTGATAGGAATAAGAAGCGTGTTGGTATGTATATTGCAGTAGGAGGTAGTAAGTCCTATGATTCACAATTTAAAGGTGGACAGATTGTCATGGATTTTTTCTTTAAGAGTATAAATACTAAACTTTTACACAATATATATTTAAATAATACAGACAATATACCCTATATGGATAATCAAGAATTTAAAGATATAATATATAAAAATTTAAAGATATATATTGATTTAATATAATTTGATTTTGTAGGTAATATTATGTATAATTGTATTGCAATAATTTAAAATAATTAAAAGGAGGGAATTTCAATGAAATTACCAATAGCATTATCTAATAAACATGTTCATTTAAGTCAAGCTGATATAGACGTATTATTTGGGGCAGGTCATGAATTAACTAAATTTAAACCATTATCTCAACCAGGACAATATGCCTGTGAAGAAAAAGTAGATTTAGTAGGCCCAAAAGGAACTTTAAAAGGAGTTAGAGTATTAGGACCAGCTAGAGCTCATACTCAAGTTGAAATATCTTTAGCAGATGGTTTCCCATTAGGAGTAAAAGCACCAATAAAAGAATCTGGTGATATAGCTGGAACTCCAGGTGTTAAATTAGTAGGACCTGCTGGAGAAGTAGAAATGAAAGAAGGAGTTATAGTTGCTTCTAGACATATACATATGAGCAATGAAGACGCTGCTAAATTTGGTGTAGCTGATAAGCAAATAGTAAAAGTTAAAACTTCTGGACCAAGAGCATTAGTATTTGAAAATGTATTAGTAAGAGCTAGTGATAGCTTCAATCTAGAAATGCATGTTGATATGGAAGAAGGAAATGCAGCGGGTGTTAAAAATGGAGAGTTAGTAGAATTAATAGTTGACTAATATTATAAATGAAGTTTATGCTAGTGGATGTTCTATTTGCTAGCATATTTTTTTAAATGTAATAAATTTCTATCTGATAAGTTTAATCTATTAGATTAATTTATAAAATAAAGGGGTATTATGAAAAATATAATAAAAACTTACAAAAATATGATGTAATATGGTAAAATTATATATATAAAAATTTACATATAATAAAGATAAATATTTTGACTTTGTACTAATATATACAAATAGATGAAAAAGTTTGAAAAATCTAACTTAATTTATTATATATTGTATACAAAATTATGAAAAAAACTTAACATATTTAATTTAAAAAAAAATCTACTTAAATATGTAATTAATTTACAATTTTCAAAGGAATTTTATCTAATCTGTAGTATTATATTAGAAGATAGAGTATTTGCGCGACTATATGTGTGTTTATATTTTTGTTGTGTAAATTATATGTAAATATAAAAAATAGACTTGTTATAAACAAGTACAATTGTAGCTATCAAGGAGGATACATATTATGGCTAAGTTTATGAAAACACTTGATGGAAATACAGCTGCAGCTCACGTTGCCTATGCGTTTACAGATGTAGCAGCTATATATCCAATCACACCATCTTCAACTATGGCTGAAGTAGTTGATGAGTGGGCATCACAAGGAAGAAAAAATGTATTTGGACAAGAAGTTAATGTTGTTGAAATGCAGTCAGAAGCAGGAGCAGCAGGAGCATTCCATGGTTCTTTACAAGGAGGAGCTTTAACTTCTACTTTTACAGCATCTCAAGGTTTATTATTAATGATACCAAACATGTATAAAGTTGCAGGTGAGTTATTACCAGGAGTATTCCATGTAAGTGCTCGTGCTTTAGCATCTCAAGCTTTATCAATATTTGGGGATCATCAAGACGTTATGGCTGCTAGACAAACTGGATGTGTATTATTAGCTTCTGGTTCAGTTCAAGAAGTAGCTGATATAGCACCAGTTGCACATTTAGCTGCAATAGAAGGTAGATTACCATTTATACATTTCTTTGATGGATTCAGAACTTCACATGAAATCCAAAAAGTTGAATTATTAGAAAACGAAGATTACGCAAGTTTATTAAATTTTGAAGCAGTTCAAGCATTTAGAGATAATGCATTATCTCCAAATCATCCAGTTACTCGTGGTACTGCTCAAAATCCAGATATATATTTCCAAACTAGAGAAGCTTCTAACAAATACTATCAAAATATAGTAGGTATAGTTGAAAAATACATGGAAAAAATGAGTAATTTAACAGGTAGAAAACATAGTTTATTTGATTATTATGGAGCAGAAGATGCTAAGTATGTATTAATAGCTATGGGTTCTGTAACAGAGACAATAGAAGAAACTATAGATTACTTAAATGCTAAAGGAGAAAAATACGGTTTAGTTAAAGTTCATTTATATAGACCATTCTCAATGAAACATTTCTTAGATGCTATGCCATCTACTGTTGAAAGAATATGTGTGCTTGATAGAACTAAAGAGCCAGGTGCAACTGGTGAGCCATTATACTTAGATGTACGTGATGTATTCTATGGAAAAGAAAATGCTCCTATGATAATAGGTGGAAGATATGGATTAGGTTCAAAAGACACTACTCCTTCAGATATAAAAACTGTTTTTGATAACTTAGTTTCAGAACAACCTAAGAATGGATTTACAGTAGGTATAGTTGATGATGTAACTAATACTTCTTTAGCTCCTGCTGAGCCAATTAAAATAGCTTCTAAAGGAACTATAAGATGTAAGTTCTGGGGATTAGGTTCTGATGGTACTGTTGGAGCTAATAAACAAGCTATAAAAATAATCGGTGACCACACTGAAAAATATGCTCAAGCTTACTTTGATTATGACTCTAAAAAATCTGGTGGTATAACTATGTCTCACTTAAGATTTGGTGATACTCCAATAAGAGCAACTTATTTAATAGATGAAGCTGACTATATTGCCTGTCATAAACAATCATATGTTTATCAATATGATTTATTAAAAGGTCTTAAAAAAGGTGGTACATTTGTACTTAACACTATATGGGACCAAGCTGGAATTGAAGAAAACTTACCAGCTCATATGAAACAATATATAGCTAAAAATGATATAAAATTCTATACAGTTAATGCTGTTAAACTAGGACAAGAAATAGGTCTTGGAAATAGAATAAACATGATAATGCAATCTGCATTCTTTAAATTAGCTGAAATAATACCAGAAGAAGATGCTGTTAAATACTTAAAAGATTCTATAGTTAAAGCTTATGGTAAAAAAGGTGAAAAAATAGTTAACATGAACTATGCTGCTGTTGATGCAGGAATAAATGCTTTAGTTAAAGTTGAAGTTCCAGCTGCTTGGACAAATGCTGTTGATGCAGATAAAGAAGAAGTAAAAGAGCCAGAATTTATAAGAAATATATTAAGACCAATGACTGCACAAGAAGGAAATAACTTACCAGTAAGTACATTCAATGGTATAGAAGATGGAACATTCCCTTGTGGTACTTCAGCTTACGAAAAACGTGGTATAGCTGTTGATGTTCCTGAATGGATAACAGATAACTGTATCCAATGTAACCAATGTTCTTTTATATGTCCTCATGCATGTATAAGACCAGTATTAGTTACTGAAGAAGAATTAGCTAATGCTCCAAAAGGATTTGAAACTAAAAAAGCATTAGGTAAAGGATTAGAAGGATTAAAATATAGAATTCAAGTTAGTCCACTTGATTGTACAGGATGTGGAAACTGTGCTGACATATGTCCAGCTAAAGAAAAAGCTTTAGTTATGAAGCCAATAGATACTCAACTTGATACAGAGTTAGATAACTGGGCATTTGCAGTAGATACTGAAAAAGTGGCTCCAAAAGTAGATGTTATGCCTGCAAATACTGTTAAAGGAAGTCAATTTAGACAACCATTAATGGAATTCTCAGGAGCATGTGCTGGATGTGGAGAAACTGCATACATCAAGTTAGTTACACAATTATATGGAGATAGAATGATGATAGCTAATGCTACTGGATGTTCTTCTATATGGGGAGCTTCTGCACCATCAACTCCTTATACTTGTAACCATGAAGGTAAAGGTCCATCTTGGGCAAACTCTTTATTTGAAGACAATGCTGAATACGGATTTGGTATGTACACAGCTGTTAAACAAATAAGAGCAAAAATAGTAGATGCTATGACAGAATTAGTTTCTATGGATATCTGTGAAGATGCTAAAGCAGTATTTACAGAATGGTTAAATTCTAGAAATGATGGAGAAGCTTCTAAAGTAGCAAGTGCTAAAGTTGTTGAATTATTAGCAAAACCATCTTGTGATTGTACAGATGCAAAAGCTAAAGAATTAGTAAAAGCTATAGAAGATAGAAAAGATTATCTAGTTAAGAGATCTCAATGGATACTAGGTGGAGATGGTTGGGCATATGACATCGGTTACGGTGGCTTAGACCATGTTCTTGCATCTGGTGAAAATGTAAATGTACTTGTATTTGATACAGAAGTATATTCAAATACAGGAGGTCAAGCTTCTAAAGCTACTCCAGCTGCTGCTATGGCTAAGTTTGCTGCAGCAGGTAAGCAATCTAGAAAGAAAGATTTAGGAATGATGGCTATGACTTACGGAAACGTATATGTAGCTCAAGTTGCTATGGGTGCTGATAAAAACCAATTTATCAAAGCTGTTCTAGAAGCTGAAAAACATGATGGACCATCTTTAATAATAGCTTATGCTCCATGTATAAACCACGGATTAAAAGAAGGTATGGGAAGAACTGTAGCTAATGAAGCACAAGCTGTTGCTTGCGGATACTGGCATTTATACAGATTCAATCCAGAAGTAAAAGCTGAAGGTAAAAACCCATTCACTTTAGACTCTAAAGAACCAACAGCAAGCTTCAGAGATTTCATACTTGCACAAGTAAGATACTCTGCTATAGCTAAGCAATTCCCAGAGCAAGCTGAAGGATTATTTACTAAAGCTGAAGCTGATGCTAAAGAAAGATATGAAGGATATAAAAAATTAGCTGAATAATATTAAAATGTTATAAGCTTATGTAAAATATAGATTTGATAAAAAGAGGCTGTCTTGAAATAGAGATAAGCCTCTTTTTTATTGTTGAAATGATAAAAATATATTTGATTTCATACAAAAAAGAGTGCCTCATGAACTAAAAAGTTAATTTGATACACCTCCTTTTCAATTCTCATATCCCCAATATTTTTCGACCAATGGTCAGATTTTCTTTATTGTATCATGTTTTCGACCAGTGGTCACTTTTTGAGCCTATGTTATAATACAATATGAAGGGAATGAGTATGTGGATAAGAAGGAATTGAAGAAGGTATATTCAAGTGTGAATATACTTTAGAAGTTTCAGAAATAGTTTTATCTGTTTTCACGTTTTTACTTGACCCAGATATTTTCACTTGAGATAAAAAAGAAAGAAATCGTAAATTAAAAGCATTAAGTTTAATTTTAGAAAGAATTTTAATGGCACCTAAAGGGCGTTTTGATTTTTTTACGAATGATTTTTGAAGTACATATTAGTAAATGATGTTTATACTGTATTTATTTGTATTTAATAGTTTTGAATATAGATACAAAAGAGTATCTCATTTGTGATTTTATTTAATCATTTAGAGATACTCTTTTGATATATGGGAAAAGAGTATTTTATCCTACAAAGATTTGTGTCCAATAAAGTGAACCACCACTTTTTTGTGCTACTCCAACACCTATTTTACTAAAATTTGGATTTAGTATATTTTTTCTGTGACCTTCAGAATTCATCCACGCATTTACAACTTCTTTTGGAGTTTTTTGACCCATAGCTATATTTTCACCAGCTGTTTTATAGCTTATCCCAAACTTTTTCAACATATCGAATGGAGAACCATAAGTTGGAGAATTGTGTGAAAAATAATTGTTATCAATCATATCTTGAGACTTCTTAGTAGCAACATTTGATACAGAAGAATCAAGAGTAAGAGGATTTAATCCAGCTTTAGATCTTTCTATATTTACTAAATCAACGACTTCTTTTTGGTAAGCTGAAAAATCTCCATTTGTAGAACCTGAATTATTATTATCTTCAGGCTTATTAGATTCTGAGTTGTTGTTATCCTCAGGTTTATTAGTAGAGCCTGAATTATTATCTTCAGGTTTGTTAGATTCTGAGTTATTATTGTCTTCAGGTTTATCAGTAGAGCCTGAGTTATTATCATCTTCAGGTTTATTAGTAGAGCCTGAGTTATTATTGTCTTCAGGTTTATTAGTAGAGCCTGAATTATTATTGTCCTCAGGTTTATTAGTGTTATTGCAATTCTTGTCATTATGGTTCTTATCTTTACAAGAATTATCTTTATCAGGTTTAAGCTCTGGTTTTACAGAACAATTTGGTTTTGCTGAAAATTTGTATTTAGTATTACTGTATACTAAACTTTTGTTACTTAGATTTACATTGTTTTCAAGCGATGAAGCACTTGCAGTAACAGCACTAGATGCTGTAGCTAAGGTTAACACTCCCAATGCTAACATAGTTTTTAATTTTGTTGGTATATTTTTTTTCATTATAAACACCTCTCAATCTAAAAATTCTAAAAATGTTACTAATTTGTAACCTTTAGTGTAGGGGGTACCCGTGCATTTATACTAACATAAGAATAAGCATTTTTTCACTGTAAAGATATGTAAAAAGAGTATACATGGAATAAACAGGCATATTTAAGAAAGTTTAATAATTTGTCTCATAAAGCTACATAGTATGAAATCACTAGCTTTGAGAAAAATATATTTTTATAATGATTTTATGATGTAAATTTATGGTTACGAAAAAAAAATTATATAGCTATTGAAATTTATTTAATATACATTTTAATGCAAATAGTAAATTTTCATTATTGAAATCTTTGAAAAATAAGAAAGTCATCTGTTCCAATAGATGACTTTTTATATGGTAAATTATAATATACTTTAGTTTAATACATCAGTAATCCTAACGTAATTACGATAATTTCTGCTATTAATGAACCAACTGCAACTACAATGAAAGTTTCTTTAAATCCGGCTTTATGTGTTAACTTAGATAAACTTAAGAATGTAAGAAAAACACCACTTTGTGGAACTATAGTAAGTATATTTGAAGCTATTGTAGCAACACGATGAATTAATTCTGGATTCAGACCAGTGCTTAAATAATAATTTGCGAAGTTTGGCATTACTATTCCTAATGCACCAGAAGATGAACCTGTTATTGCTGACATTGTTGAAGTTAATACAGTAAGACTTATAAGTGGACTACCTGGTATTGACATAATAAGTTTGCTGAATACATTAAAACCTGGTGCAGTCATTATTACTGCTCCAAATGCAACAGCAGAAGATGTTGCAAATATAGGTCCAATAGAACCACTAGCTCCTATACTCAATGTCTGTATTTTGGATGATAAAAATTTACGGAATAAAAATGCAGATAAAAGGATTGCAACTATTAAAGCTATGTAAATTACATTTTTTTTCAGAAATTCTGAACCAAAAGTACTTCCTAATATTGCTATAATTACAAGTGCTAATAGAGGAAAGATGCTTGCAAAAAATCCTGGTAATTCTCTATCTAGAGATTCTTCTTCTGATTCTGAAGTATAAGTTGCATACGTTTCACCCTTTTTAATACTTTTATTCAGAGCATATTTCATGTAGATAAGACCAAACACAGCACAACCTATACTGCCTGCAATACTTGGTATAATAGCTGCAGTAAGAGAAGTATTTAGATATTGAATAGGAATAACATTTTGAATGGCTGGTGTCCCAGGAATCATAGTCATTGTAATTGTAGCAATTCCAAGCCAAAGAGGAATTTGAATAAGATTCCAAGAAATATCAAGTTTTTTAAATAGAGTTCTTGCAAGTGGAATGACTGCAAACATAACTACAAACAGACTTATACCACCATATGTCAATATAAAGCTTACTATAAATATCGCAACTAAAACTCTATAAGGATATTTAGAGCCAAACTTGTTTAAGATAAAATCTGCTATAGATACAGTGGCTCCACTTTCCTCCATAAATTTAGCAAGTATTGAGCCTAATAAAAATATTGCAAAATAGCTCATTATATAATTGCCAAGTGCTCCCATGTAATTATTTTTGCCAGCACCTAGCATTGATGTTACAACATCCATTTTATTTAAGAGAACAACTATTAAGGTTGCTATTGGAGCAGCTATAGTTATATGAATTTCTTTAACTGAAAAATATATAATAGCTATTATACCAATAATTATACCAATTGGTGCTATAATACTCATAAACATTCCTCCTTATTAGAGGGACTTGAAGAACAGTTTCTTCAAGTCCTAAATATAAAATAACTACTGTGCAGTATATCCTCCATCTAGTATGCACGCTTGTCCTGTAATTCCTTTAGCTTTATCACTTGCTAAGAACATAGCATAATCTGCAATTTCTTGAACATCTAATAGACGTTTTTGTGGCACAAGTGGATATAAAGCTTCTTCTAATACATTTTCTAATGGGATGTTACGAGTTTTTGAAAGGTCATTAAACTGACCTCTAACAAGTGGAGTATCCACATATCCAGGGCATAAAGCATTAACTGTTATACCAGAATCAGCAGCTTCAAGGGCAGCAACCTTTGTTAATCCTATAAGTCCATGTTTTGCTGAGTTATAAGCAGCCTTACCAGCAAATCCTATTACACCATTGATTGAAGCCATATTTATTATACGACCAAATCCTTGTTTTTTCATTATAGGGAATACTTTTTTAGTAGCTATAAAAGGTGCTGTTAGCATTATTTTTATCATAAATTCAAATTTATCAGTTGGGAAATCTTCTATCATAGAAACATGTTGAAGTCCAGCATTGTTTATTAATATATCTAATTTACCGTACTTTTCAACAGTTTTGTCTATAGCATGGTTAATTTCTTCTTCTTTAGTTACATCACACTTTACATTCATGCAATCATAGCCTTCTTTTTTTAGCTCTGTTGTAACTTTGTCTAAAGCTTCTTGATTTATGTCAGAGAACATTACTTTAGCACCATTTTTTAAGAATGATTCAGCAATTTGTTTACCTATTCCACTTGCAGCTCCTGTTACGAATACAACTTTGTCTTTAACCATTTTCATTTCCTCCAATTTTATTTTATTTTCATATTAATATTTTGAATAATATAAATTTACATCTAATACATTTGTATTTTTAATCACTTTAAATAGCTGATATGTTTCCATTTAATGAGTCTGATAATATTAAAGGTGCTTCAGTAGCAGAAATAACATCATCCAAAGTGAAAGCAGGATTTATTTCTTTAAGTAAAATTCCATCTGGTGTTACTTCCATAACGCCCATTTCGGTAACTATCAAATCTACAGCATTAGTTGCAGTAAGTGGAAGAGTACAATTATTTAATATTTTTGCAGAACCTTTTGAAGTATGTTCCATTGCTACAATGACTTTCTTAGCACCAGTTACTAAATCCATAGCTCCACCCATACCTGGAACCATCTTGCCTGGAATCATATAGTTTGCTATGTTGCCACATTTATCAACTTGAAGTGCACCAAGAACTGTTATATCTACATGACCACCTCTGATTATTCCAAAAGAGGTAGCGCTATCAAAGAAACACCCTCCAGGAAGTATCGTAACTGGTTGACCTCCAGCATTTACAATGGTTTCATCACTTAGATTTACATCTTCAGCTACTCCTAAACCTAGAAAACCATTCTCAGATTGCAAGATAACGTTTACATCATCTGGAATGTAATTTGCTACTTTAGTTGGTAGGCCTATACCAAGGTTTACAACAGTTCCATCTTTTAATTCTTTAGAAACTCTATTTGCAATATATTCTTGTATTTCTAATTTATCCATTATAAATTACCTCCTTCAATGATGTAATTCACAAAAATACCTGGTGTAGTAACTTCATTTGGGTTAATATCACCAATTTCAACGATTTCATCTACTTCAACTATTGTAATCTTGGCAGCCGAAGCCATTAAATTATTAAAATTGTTCATAGAACCTTTATAAACTAGATTACCTGCTTTATCAGCCTTTGATGCAAAGAGAAGAGCAATATCTGCATGGATTGGTTTTTCAAGAAGGTATTCTTTATCATCTATGACAATTTTTTGTTTTCCTTCTTCAACAAGAGTACCAATCCCAGTAGGTGTTAATATACCTCCCAAACCATAACCAGCTGCACGTATTTGTTCAGCAAGAGTTCCTTGAGGAACCAATTCGACATCTGTTTCATTATTATTCATTTGTCTACCAGTTTCTTTATTTAATCCTATATGAGAAGCAATTATCTTTTTGAATTGCTTATTCACAACCATTTTTCCAACACCTTTGTCAATAAAGCCAGTATCATTACAAATTAGTGTTAAATCTTTTATATTTTTATTACACAAATAATCAATCAAATTTTCTGGTGAACCATTAGCCATGAATCCACCTACCATTATTGTATCTCCATCTTTTACATGAGATAGAGCTTCATTGATGTTAACTATTTTATTCATATTTCCTCCTATCGTGAAACTACCATTGATATTCCTTGGCCACCACTGATACAAAGTGTTGCAAGACTAGTCTCAGTTTTACGTTTTTGTATTTCATAAATTAGCGTAACGAGTATTCTAGCGACATTTGACTCTATTGGATGTCCTAATGCTATTGCACCACTATTAACATTTAATTTTGATGAATCTATTTGAAGTTCATGTCGAGTAGTTATCTTTCTTGAATGATAATTAAAAATTTTCTGAATAAAAAAATTATAATAAAGTACTTTTAATACAAGCTTGCTTTTAAGTATTTCAATTATTTTTATCCTTAATGCTTTAGGTTTTCCTGTTTCTAATTATAGATTACGGCGAAAAAAGCGTTTTGTCTAAGTCTAATTTTTTATATAGTGTATAAGAAAAATTTATAGGATAGAAATTTCTGCCATGTTTAGAAAAATATTTTGTTAAAATATTAATGAAATTATGTTGATTTTCCTATAGAATATTACTATAAGAAAAAATATAATCTAAACTATATTTTTAAGAAAGGGGGTTTAAAATGGATATAAAACAGTTAAAATATTTTGTTGAGATAGTAAAATCTGGTTTTAATCTATCAATAGCATCTAAGACACTTCACATATCTCAACCAGCGTTAAGTCAAATCATAAAAAATTTTGAAGAGAGTGAAGATGTATACTTATTTGAGAGGTACAAAGGCAGGTTAAATGGCTTAACACCAGCAGGAGAGAGATTTTATGTAAATGCAGAACATATTATAAATGAATACAAAAACATGATGGAAGATTTAAGGGAAGATTCAGTTCAATTTAAAGGTAAAGTTAGAATAGGAATACCACCACTTATACTTGGAATAGCCTTTTCAGATGTAGTTGCACAGTTAGTTGCAAACAATCCAGATATAGAATTTGATATAGTAGAGAAGGGAGCATATGATTTAAGCAGAATGCTTATATTACAAGAATTAGATTATGCGGTATTATTACATCCACATAAAATCGATAAAAGTGTAGTGACTGAACATGTACTTCAAGAAGATGAGCTTACAGCTTTTTTAAATGTAAATCATCCACTTGCTAAAAAAAATAAGATAGACTGGAACGATTTGAATGAGCAGTTACTTGCAATATTTAATCCTGCTTTTATGATACATCATAAGCTAATGCAAAAATTTACTGATGAAAATGTTAAGTTAAAAAGATATATAATGTCTGGTTCATGGGATTTTCTATTGTTATCAACTACAAACTCTGATTTTATAACCATTCTACCGTCACCAGTCCATGATTTCTTTGAGAATAGTAAAATTATAGAAAGACCATTTAATCATCCTATTACATGGAAAGTTGTATTATGCAGACCTAAGAAAGAACGTTATAGTCATGTAGATGAACATGTATTTAAATTTATTATAGATTTTTTTAGTAAAAAAAATTCGTGAGAATGTTATTAAAATAACAATAAAAAGCAAACAAATTTTAAAAAATTACAATAAACTATTAGTTTTTTATTTATATATTTAATAGACAATAATAGGTTTTACATATCAGAATAAATTAGTATTGAAAATTATAATATACAAAATATATTTTCTAAAAATAAAAAATAAAAACAGTGAGTATCTGTAGATAGTCATTGTTTTTATTTTTCTATATAAAAGTTATTAAGTATTACTAGAAAATTTTTTACTTATTATAGTCAAGCTCATAACTGTTAAAAATATAAGTAGACCTGGAAATACAGCTAAATATAACTTATCAAAAATATGTCTTTGAGCATCTTGAAGCATATTACCCCATGATGCAAGAGGTAATTGTATTCCAAGACCTAAAAAACTAAGAGCGGATTCAGTTAAGATAGCATTAGCAATATTTAATGAGCCTGCAACTACAATAGTTTCTTTTAAGTTTAAAACTATGTGTCTTAATAGTATATTTCTAGTTTTAATACCTGTAGCTTTAGCAGCTATACAGTATTCATTTTCCTTTATTTTTAATGTTTCTCCACGGACGATTCTTGAGACTTCCATCCAACTTAAAAATCCAATAATTAGTATAATAGTGGAAACTTTAGGTGTCAAATAAGTATTTAACACAATCAAAACTAAGAAGCTAGGGATACTCATAAGCATATCTACTATTCTCATTAAGAATTGGTCCAACTTACCTCCAATATATCCACTAATAACACCTACAGCAGTACCAAATACTATAGAAATAACCATGGATAAAATACCAACACTAAGTGAAATTCTTCCACCATAAAGAGCTCTAGAGAAATAATCCCTCCCAAGTTCATCTGTACCAAAAATATGCTTTAAACTAGGTTCTTGAAGTTTGGAAGTAGTGTCAATTGCATTAGAGTCTATATTTAATATAAAAGAAGCTATGATTAATATGATTATTATACTAAGAGTAATGCATGCAAAAGCAAAGGATTTGTCTTTTTTTAATTCTTTTAGAATATTTGTAAACATAATCAGAAGCCTCCTTTACTAGATTTAATTTTAGGGTCAATTAATAGATATAATATATCAGCTACTAAATTTCCTAAAATTAAAAAGAGTGCTGATAACATAGTTATTGCCATAATTATGGTATAATCTCTTGAAAAAATTGAATCAATCATTAATCTACCCATACCTGGCCAAGAGAAAACTACTTCTGTAACAAATGCACCAGTAACTAATTTTTGTATACTCATACCAAGAATTGTAACTAATGATGTCAGTGAATTTTTCAAGACATGTTTGAAGAGTATGATTTTTTCTGATAATCCTTTTGCTCTTGCTGTAACAACATACTGTTTTTTTAATTGTTCACTTACACTAGCTTCTACATAATTTGTGAAAATAGCTGTATTATATAAACCTAAAGTTATTACAGGTAGAATTAAATGTTTTACTAAATCTCCAAAACTATCATTTCCAATAGTATGCATACCTCCTGATGGAAAAATATTAAACTTAACTGAAAAAATTGAGATGAGTATCATGCCTATCCAAAATGAAGGAATAGAAACACCTATATAATTAAAAATAGATGATATTTTACTAGTTATTGAATTTTTATTTACAGCTAAAAATATTCCGAGAGGTATAGCTACTAATATTGAAAATATTAAAGAAGTTCCCATAAGAATAAATGTATTTCCCATCTTTTCCATAATTTGTTCTGTAACAGGCATATGGTTTATATAAGAAATACCTAGATTTCCACTTAAAGTGTTTTTTAACCAACTTAAGTATCTTATGTATACTGGTTTATCAAGTCCCATGTTAACTCTTATATTTTCAATATCTTGTGCAGACATTAAAGGATTTATATAAGCATCTGCTGGGTCACCAGGAGCTAATTCTAAAAGCCCAAATGATAATATAGATATTAAGATTAACATAGGTATTAAAACTTTTACTCTATTTAATATTAATTTCAACATAAATGAATTCTCCTAATTAAAGGAGATGTCTCGTTTTAGAATAATAAAACAATGCAATGGACACTAAGTTCAAAGTTGCCATATTATTTTTAGACATCTCCCTTTTTAATTAATAATATAAAATTTTACATAAATTATTCTACATATAGTTTAGACCAGTCTTCAAATAATATTGCAGGAGATGGTTTAGCATCTTCTATTCCTTTTAAACTTTTTTGAGCTGCCATTAAATTCTGTTCATAATCTATAGTATAAATAGGTGCATCTTTAGATATATCCTGTTGTATTTGTTTGTATATTTCTTTACGTTTTTCTTTGTCTAATTCAGTAAATCCTTTTTCCCATAAAGCATCTATTTCAGTATTAGAATATTTAGTTTGGTTACAATATTGACCAGTTTCAAACATACCTCTATATGGATTTGGCTCTAATCCCCAAGCATATCCATTTACATACATATCACATTCAGTACCATTGCTAAATAATATATTGAAGAAAGCTTTACTTTCATAAGGAACTATTTCAGCTTCTATACCAATTTTTTTCAACTCTTGTTGAGCTACTAAAGCATAGTTTTTATGTCCAAATCTGCCTGTGTTATAACCTATTTTTAATTTATCAATTTTAACACCACTCTTAGCTAATAGGTCTTTAGCTTTATTTGTATCTTGCTTATATTCTTCAACACCTTCTTCAGTGTAGAAGTCTGCTTCTGGAACTAATATAGATTTAGCAGGTACAGAACCCTCTTTTCCATATGCTGATTCTATCATTTCATTTCTATTCAAAGCATATGATAATGCTTGTCTTACTTCTTTATTAGCCATATTTGCTATATTTTGGTTAAATACAATATAATTTAATCTTTCTTCACTGTAAGTGTAAGTCTGTAAGTTTGAATTTGATTTTGCTTTTTCATATCCTTCAGCAGATGTCTTCATAAGTGAAATTTCACCATTATTTAAAGCTGCTTCTTGAGATGCTTCATTAGGTATTATTTTTAATGCTATAGAGTCTGCTTTAGGTTCTCCACCGAAATAATCTGCATTTTTTTCAAATACTATGCTTTCACCTTTTTTCCATTCTTTAAACTTGAATGCCCCAGAACCAACTGGATTATTGTTTTTTTCTGACTTAGCTATATTTGATTCTCCTTCAAAGATGTGTTTAGGTATTGGAGCTATTTTAGATATACCATACAAGAAAGATTCACTTGCAGTTGGTAAGGTAATCTTAACAGTTAAATCATCAACTTTCTCTACTTTAACTGGTTTTTCGCCTATCAATAAGTATTGTCTTGATGGTGAATTTTGTTTTTCATCTAAAACTGTATTAAATGTGAATAAGACATCTTCAGCAGTTATTGGTTTCCCATCATGCCATTTTAAATCAGATTTTAATTTTATAGTTAATTCTTTACTATCTTTAAAATCTACTTTTTCTGCTAGATAATTTACTAAATTTCCTTTTTCATAAGTATAAAGAGGAGCATAAACTATATTTGACGCAAGAGAATCTTCTTTAACATTTGCAAAAGCTCCATTGATTATGTCAGGGTCACTTGCCATAGGGATTACAACAGTTCCACCAGATTTACTTTCTCCTCCTCCACTAGACTTGTCTTTATCATTAGAACTACAAGCTGTGAATGTAAACATTAATGCCGAAACTAAGATTAATGATGCCAATTTTTTAAATTTCATATTCTTATAAAACCTCCATAAAATAATATTTGACGCATATTTTTCATTTTATAATAAGAATCATTATTAAATCAACACATATAGAAATTAACTATCATACTGTTTTAATTGATAGAAAAAAAGAATAAAATGTAATAAAATGTTGTAATTTAAAATTTTATAAAATACAATCAAAAAGTGTATGTTATTTTAAGCAATTTCACTGAGAGGAGAAAATAATGAATAAAACACTAATTGAGGTTAGAGACTTAAAGGTCTATTTTCATACAGATAAAGGCATTGTAAAGAGTGTAAATGGAGTAAGTTTTAATATAAATGAAGGTGAAACTATTGGAATAGTTGGAGAATCAGGATGTGGTAAATCTGTAACAGCTATGTCTTTGATGAAGCTACTTCCAACATCAAAAATAGAAGGTGGAGAAATAATATTTCAAGGTAAAGACATTTTAAAGATGAATGAAAATGAACTTATGGGAATAAGAGGCAATGAGATATCGATGATTTTTCAAGAGCCAATGATATCTTTAAATCCAGCATTTACTGTGGGAAATCAAATTATTGAAGGAATTATGTTGCATCAAGATTTATCAAAAGAAGAGGCTAAAAAAAAGGTAATAGATATGATAAAGCTAGTAGAAATACCAAGAGCTGAAGAAATATATAATTCATATCCACACGAGTTATCTGGTGGTATGAGACAAAGAATAATGATAGCTATGGCTTTATCCTGTAATCCAAAATTACTTATAGCTGATGAACCAACAACAGCTTTAGATGTTACTATTCAAGCTCAAGTTCTAGATATAATGAAAAATATAAAAGAAAAATTAAACACATCTATAATGATGATTACCCATGATTTGGGGGTAGTTGCAGAAATGTGTGATAAAGTAATAGTAATGTATGCGGGCAAAGTTATAGAAGTAGCAGATGTTGTTGAATTATTTAAAAATCCAAAACACCCTTACACTATTGGACTTTTAAAGTCAAAGCCTATTATTGGAGAAAACAAAGAAAAAAGATTGTATTCAATTCCAGGACAAGTACCAAACCCAATTGGAATACCAGATTCATGTTACTTTAGTGATAGATGTGAAAAAGTATGTGATAAGTGTAGGACTCAGATACCTCCTTTAATAGAATTGAATAGTGGTCATAGTATTGCATGTTGGTTATATAAACAGGAGGAGATATAAATGAAAAAAGAAGAAAGTTTATTAAAAGTAGAAGGGCTTAAAAAGTACTTTGAAGTTAAATCTGGATTGTTTAATAAGGAAGTCAAATATGTAAAGGCAGTTGATGGAGTCTCTTTTGATTTGAAAAAGGGAGAAACTTTGGCTATAGTTGGAGAATCAGGATGTGGAAAATCAACTGCTGGAAGAACAATTCTTAGATTAATTGAAAAAACTGAAGGAAAAGTTGAATTTAATGGTATAGATATATATAAGTTAGAGAAGGAAGAACTTAGAAGATTAAGACCAAAAATGCAAATGATATTTCAAGACCCATATAGCTCATTAAACCCAAGATTAAATGTAGAGCAAATAATATCTGAGGCAGTTATAGAACATAATTTAGTACCAAAAAATGAAATAAAAGATAATATATTAAATGTTGTAGAGAATTGTGGTCTTTCTAAGTATCATTTAAACAGGAAACCAGGCGAGTTTTCTGGAGGTCAAAGACAGAGAATCGGTATAGCAAGGGCATTAGCATTAAATCCAGAATTTATAGTTTGTGATGAACCTGTTTCTGCATTAGATGTTTCTATTCAGTCTCAAATTATAAATTTACTTATGGATTTACAAGATAAATATAAACTTTCATATTTGTTTATATCTCATGATTTAAGTGTAGTAAATCATATTGCACATAGAGTATGTGTCATGTATCTAGGTTCTATAATAGAGATTGCAACGAAAGAAGAACTTTACTTGCATTCTCAACATCCATACACAAAAGCACTTATGAGTGCAGTACCAATACAAGACCCTACAATTAAGAAAAATAGAATTATATTAAAAGGGGATATACCATCTCCAACAAACCCACCAAGTGGATGTAAGTTTCATACAAGATGCCCTTATTGTAAAGAAGTATGTAAAATAGAAGTTCCAGTTTTAAAAGAAATATCAAAGAATCATTTTGTCGCATGTCATCTAGTATAGATATTTTCAAAATTAAATCTGAGATATATAATAAGAATAATAGGATAAATTGAAAATTTTTTGATGCTAAAATTATATACTATTAATATTAAGTTAGTTGATATATAAGTTTAATCTATAATGTAATTATTGAAAAGAGGGGTAGACGTGTCAATTTTAGTAACATTGTTAGGGTTATTGGTTTGCACAACAATTTCAACTGTACTTAGTAAAAAGTGGAACAGTATTCCTCTTGCAATATATCAAATTGTATTAGGAGTTATATTGTCTATTTTGCCATTTAAATTTTCATTTTCATTTAACCCAGAAATATTTGTAATATGTATAATAGCTCCATTATTATTTAGTGAAGGTCAAAATGTATCGAGAAAAGAGCTGTTAGAACTTAGAAAGCCTATTTTACTTCTTGCATTTGGTCTAGTTTTGACAACAGTATTTGCAGGTGGAATCTTTATACATTTTCTTATTCCTGAGATGCCTCTGTCAGTTTCATTTGCTCTAGCAGCAGTAATATCTCCAACTGATTTAGTGGCAGTAAAATCAATCACACAAGGATTAGATTTCCCTAAAAATATGATGAGTATACTTGAAGGTGAATCTCTATTAAATGATGCTGCTGGAGTAGTAGCATTTAAAGTTGCAGTGCTTGCAACAGTTACAGGAGCATTTTCAATAAAAGAAGCAGGGATTCAATTTATAATTACTGCTTTTGGAGGAATAATATTAGGATGCCTTTTAGGATATATAATTATAAAAATAAGACTTAGTTTACATAAGTGGAATCTGGAAGAAATTCCAATGGTAATAGTTATACAAATAATGACTCCACTTTTTGTGTATTTTGTGGCAGAAGAAGTAGGGGTATCTGGAATTCTAGCTGTTGTAATGGCAGGGATAGCCCATGGAATTGAAAAAGAGCATTTACAAAATACAACTACTAAACTAAGAATAATATCAGACAATACATGGTATGTTTTAGAGTATGTATTGAATGGATTTGTATTTACATTGCTTGGTTTTTTATTACCAAGCATATATATAGGTCTTAGCACTAAAAATGAAAATATGGCATTGAAATTGACTTTTATTGCTGTTTTAATTGTATTTATTTTATTTGTAATAAGATTTATATGTGTATATTTATGGCATGATTCTTTTATAAAAACTAAAAAGAATCCATTAAATAATTTCTTTATAGGATTTTTAGGTTTTAAGAATGAAGAAGTTGTAAAAGAAAGTATTTCTAGATGTAAATACTCATTAATAGTTGCTACTTGTGGTGTTCATGGTACCTTTACACTAGCAACTGCATTATCCATACCATTTTATTTAGCTAATAAAGATATATTTCCGATGAGAGATACTGTTTTATTTATATCATCAGAAGTTATTCTTATAAGTTTAATATTGGCTACAATTTTATTGCCAAGATTATTAAAAAATAATATACAAGAATCAGAACATTTACTATATGATAAAGAGGCATATCAATTAATTTTGAAAGAAGCTATTTTAAAACTTAGTAATGAAAAGGCACAAGAAGTACAACCAGTTATACATGATTTAAATGAACAGTTGGTAGACTCTGAAAAGGGAATATTAAATACTCCAGATAACAAACTTATAAGTATGATGATTGCACAAGCAGACCATCAAGGTTTGTTGGCTGTTCAAAAACTATTAGAAGATGGAAAAATTTCTGATAGAGCTTTTAAATTGTATAGGTTTTATATTACAAAATCAAGAAAATCTATTCAGAAGTCTATATTTAAGATTGCAAGGCTAAAAATAAGTATGTGGATTATAGATAGAAAAGTAAAACTAGAAGTAAAAGAAAAAATCACAAAAATAATATCCGAAAATAAAGAAATAATTAAAGAATTTCACCATGCATATGCACTTTCTACTAAAACTGCTATATCTTTTATAAATGGAAATACTGATGAAAACAACAGACATGAGTCCATAATAGTAATCAGATTTTATAATCGTTACTTGAATTGGCTGACTAGAAAGATTCAAAATGATGATAAGTTTGAAGCAAAAGTAGAATACTACAGGTTAATGGCAATCCAAAGTGAAAGAGATAGTGTTCAACAATTAGTTGAAACTAAACAAATATCAAGAGAAGTCGCTAAGGAGTTATTGGAGAATATTCTTTATGATGAGATGATGATGATAGAATCATAAAAACAATGCGATATAGTGTGTGTTATTTGATATTAAAATTAATGTTAAAAAATAGGAAATAGTTTTCAATAATTTGCTTGACAGATATATTTATTTATAATAGAATAAAACCATAAATTGAATACAATATTTATTAGCATTAACAAATTGGATTGTTACTGGAAAGCAGGCAATACCTAAGTTAAGATATACAGGTGAATTGTATCTTAATTTAGGTGTTTTTTTATGAATAAGTGAATTTGTATTTTGGGAGATATATTGATTATGATTATTCAACAAATTTATAATAATAATGTTGTATTGGTTCTAGATGAAAATATAAAAAAAGAATTGATATTAACAGGATGTGGGATTGGATTTCAGAAAAAGAAAGGTCAAGAAGTAGACAAAAGTAAAATTGAAAGAACCTTTGTTATACAGGATGAAAGTTTTGTAGATAAAATTGGAAAACTGGCAAGCCAGGTTGATGAAAAATTTTTTGAGATTAGCACAGATATAATTGCTTATGCAGAGGGAATCTTGAACACTGAACTTTATGAATATATTTATGTAGCACTTACTGACCATATTGCATTTGCGATTAAAAGGTATAATGAAAATATAACTATAAAGAATGATTTACTACATGAAATAAAAAGAATACATAAAAAAGAATATGAGATTGGTAAATGGGCTGTAGATTATATAAATAAAGAATTTAATGTACAATTTCCACTTGATGAAGCTGGTTTTATAGCCATGCATATAGTAAATTCAAATTATAAAGGAAGTTCAAAGGAATCTCTATTAATTACTAAAATAGTAAAAGACATACTCAATATTATAAGATACTACTATAGAGTTGAATTTAGAGAAGATGATATAAATTATGATAGGCTTCTTACTCATCTGAAGTTCTTTGCAAATCGCTTGGTAAAAAGAGAAGAAATAAATGATGCAAATAATGAAATTATAGATATAATAAAAGTAAAGTATGAAAAAGATTATAACTGCGCATATAAAATAAAAACTCATGTAGAGAAGAATTACGATTACTATGTAAGTCAAGATGAATTACTGTATTTAACATTACATATCAAAAGAGTTATATCTGTATTAAACTCATAATAAAAGGGAACTCGATACAAAATATATAGGTTAAATATATTATTTAAAAGTTAATACAAAATAATAATTTTAAAACATTAAGATTGTTACTGATGATGCAGGCAAGACTTAGGTTTATAAAAAAATTATAATAGTTTATTTTTAATTCTGAAATTAGGTTAATATAGATTTATTTATATTAGCGTAAGTTGGATTTTGGAATTAGGTGTACTAATGTAATTTTTTATAAACTTAAGTCTTTTTTATTTAAAAAATATAAAATAATAAGGAGAGAAGAGTATATGAAAAAAATATTTGGTATTTTACAGAAAGTAGGGAAATCTTTAATGCTACCAGTTGCATTACTTCCAGCAGCAGGTATATTACTTGGTATAAGCAATGCTTTAGCAGGAGATGCATTATTAGCTCATTTTCCAGCTTTAGCTAATCCTACATTTCAACTTATAATAAGTATAATGGAAAGTTCAGGTCAAATTATATTTAATAACTTACCACTTATATTTGCAGTTGGTGTGGCTGTAGGTTTGACTGAAGGAGAAGGTGTTGCAGCATTGGCAGCCATAGTAGGTTTTTTAATTCTCAATACATCTATGGGGGTTATGGCAGGTGTTACAGAAGGTATGATAGATAATTCTATGTATGCAAGTATTGTTGGAATACCAACGATTCAAACAGGTGTATTTGGTGGTATCATAATAGGGATAGTGGCTGCTTATCTTTATAAGAAGTTCTATAAAATTGAGTTACCTCAATATTTAGGTTTTTTTGCAGGTAAAAGATTTGTTCCAATTGTTACTTCATTGGCAGCCATAGCAATAGGAATCATATTGTCTTTTGTTTGGCCTCCAATACAAGAGGGATTGCTTAGTTTCTCAAAAAATGTCATAGAGACAAATCAAACACTAGCAGCGTTTATGGAAGGTTCTTTAGAAAGACTATTAATACCTTTTGGTTTACATCACGTTTTTCATAATCCATTTTGGTATCAATTTGGAGAATACATAAATAAAGCTGGTGAACTTGTAATGGGTGACCAAAAGATATTCTTTGCCCAACTTAAAGATGGAGTAACCTTCACATCAGGTACTTTTATGACAGGAGCATTTCCTTTTATGATGTTTGGTCTTCCAGCAGCAGCGCTTGCTATGGTACATGAAGCAAAGCCTGAAAAGAAAAAATTTGTAGCAGGTATAATGGCATCAGCAGCATTGACTTCTTTTTTAACAGGAATAACTGAACCAATAGAGTTTGCATTTTTATTTGTGGCACCAGCATTATTTGCAATACACTGTTTATTTTCAGGTTTATCATATGCAGTGATGCAATTATTGGGAGTTAAAATTGGTTTTACATTTTCAGGAGGACTAATAGATTTCTTGTTATTTGGTGTACTTCCTAATAGAACTCCATGGTATTTAGCTATTTTAGTAGGTCTTGGGTTTGCAGTATTATACTATAGTGTATTTAGATTTATGATAAGAAAGTTCAATTTAAAGACACCAGGAAGAGAAGATGAGTCAGAAACCAATGTAGGTACTGTTGAAATGTCTAAAAATGAATTAGCATCAGAGATTTTAGTTGCCCTAGGGAATAAAGAAAATCTAAAGAGTCTAGATGCTTGTATAACAAGACTTAGATTAGTTGTAAATGATATAGATAAAGTAGATAAAGAAAAGCTAAAATCACTTGGAGCAGCAGGTGTTATGGTTATTGGAAATAATGTTCAAGCTATATTTGGACCTAAATCAGATGCAATAAAGTCTGATATAAAGGATATAATAGAAGGAAAAATAAAAGTTGAAGACAAGAATATTAAAGATACATATAAAAATAAAGTGGGAAAAAACAATACAGAAATCGTCAACATGGGAGATTCTTTATTAGAAGAAGAGGTTTATGCCCTTACAAATGGAGAGTTACTAGACATAGAAGATGTGCCAGACTCTGTATTTTCAAGCAGATTGATGGGCGATGGATTTGCAATTAAATCTGATGATGGATTAATATATTCACCAGTTGATGGAACTATTGGAGTTGTATTTCCAACTAAGCATGCGATAATAATAAAATCTAAGAAAAGTGGAGTAGAAATACTTATACATTTAGGAATAGAAACTGTAAACTTAGAAGGTAATGGATTTGAAGTATTTGTGAATGTAGGAGATGAAGTCAAAGCAGGGGATAAGTTAGTGAAAATGGACTTAGAGTATATTGAGAAAAATGGTCTATCAGTAATAAGCCCTGTAGTATTTACTAATTTAGAGCAAAATCAGAAATTAAGCATTAAAAAAGGAAGAATCATAGCAAAAGAGAAGAATCGTGTAAGCATAGTAAGAGATAATGTTGAAAAGATTGGATAGATATATAATATTTTAATTTATTTTAAAATATTAGCAACCATGAGATATTAGTAAGATGAATAGACTAATATCTCATGTGTTTATTGAGACAACATTTATAACAAATAATTTACTCATCTAAAAGAGTAATATCTAAAGGACTTTTATTGTTTATATAATTTTTAGGAGATACCCCATAGTACTTTTTAAATGCTCTTACAAAACTAGAATAATCGTTGAATCCACATTTACTACAAACTTCGCTCATAAGATTACCATTAATTATTAATGATTTTGCCAAAATTAATCTTTTCTGGACTATATAATTGTGTATGGATGTCCCAGTATAAGACTTAAACTTTCTCATAAGATAATATTTACTTATAAAAAATTCAGATGATATGCTATCTATGGAAAGCTTATTATCTATATTTGAATTTATATAGTTTAATATTTTTTTTATAGTTTCATCATAAAAAACATCTTCTGTTGATTCTGTATTTTCACTTTTTAAGAAAATTCTATTTAAGAATATCATAAGTTGTATAAACAATGTGTTTCTCAATAGTTCATTTCCAAATTCATTGTTAGATTCAGAAATATTTATTTGTTCAATAAAAGTCTTAATGGATTGAATATCATGTATATTTAAACGTAATCTATTACATTTATTTTCTGTGGCTATTTTAAAACATTTTTCTAAGTCACTAGTAATATTACTATTTTTTTTCATAAATTCTGGACTAATCCATATTGCAATTCTCTCATAAAATACATCTGAATCTATAACTGGTTTATGGATTTCATTATTACTGATAAAAAGTATATCCCAAGGTTTTAGTTTATAGGGAATTCCTTCAACAAAATAAGTGACATTTCCATCTATAAATATAATTATCTTATTAAAATCATGATTATGGTATTCAAATTTTATATCTTTTTTGTCTCTAATATTAAATATTTTAAAATTATCATTTAAGTACCCAATTTTTTTATCCATAGCTTTTATATGAGACCTTTCTTGAGTTATATTATAAAAAATTATAGAGCATTTTTTGCAATATTTCAAGCATTTTTAACCATTCACATAGTAAAAAATTCTTAATATAATATTATATGTAGTGTAATTTTAGCAGAAAGAGTTTAAAGGGAGGAAAGCATTTATGAAATTAAATGATATTATACAAGGTTTGGATATAGTCAATGTCAAAGGTGAATTAAATATAGATATTAATAATGTACAATATGATTCAAGAAAGGTTACAGAAGGTACATTATTTGTATGCATAAAAGGATTTGTGTCAGATGGTCATAAGTATATAAAAGATGCTATAGAAAAGGGAGCAAAAGCCTTTATTGTTGAAGAAGATGTAGAAATAAAAGGATATACATTTATAAAGGTAAAAGATACAAGAAAAGATATGGCAAAGATAGCTGACAATTTTTACAATCATCCATCTCAGAAATTTAATGTTATAGGAGTTACAGGTACTAATGGAAAAACTAGTATAACTACTATATTAAATGAGATATTAACTTTAAATAAAAATAAAGTTGGTCTTATAGGAACTATAAAAATTTTTGATGGTGAAAAAGACATTGTTTCTAGTTCAACGACTCCAGAAAGTATAGATTTACAATATCATTTTAATAATATGTTAGATAATGGATGTGATTACTGTGCGATGGAAGTTTCATCACACTCATTGGCATTAAATAGAGTTGATGAGACAGACTTCAAGGTGGGCATATTTACAAATTTAACACCAGACCATTTAGACTTTCATAAAGACTTAGAGGACTATAGAAAAGCCAAAGAAAAGTTGTTTTTTAAGACTACTATGGCAAATATAATAAATATAGATGATGAAGGTGGAAAAAAGATATATGAAAATATAAAAGATTTAAATGTACCTTGTTACACTTATGGTGTTGATACTAAAGCTGATTTTATGGCTAGAGATATAAAATCAGATTCGGATGGAGTATCTTATAGGTTGATAACACCTTCTTATGAAGAAGTTATATTTATACCTGTTCCAGGGATGTTTACAGTATATAATACATTGGCAGTTATAGCTGCTTGCTATGTACTTGGCATACCTAAGCCAGTGTATAAAGAAGGTCTTAGACTTTCTAATGGAGTATCAGGAAGGTTTGAAACAGTTCCAAATGATAAGGGAATCAGTGTAATTGTAGATTATGCTCATACCCCTGATGCACTTGAAAATGTATTGAAAACAACTCAACAATTTGCAGAAGGTAAAATAATTTCTGTGTTTGGATGTGGTGGAGATAGAGATACTGAAAAGAGACCTTTAATGGGAGCTATTGGACAAAAGTATTCTGATTTATGTATTATAACTTCTGATAATCCAAGAACTGAAGAACCAGAAGCAATAATAAAAGATATACTTGAAGGAATTGATAAGAAAAAAGAAAATTATCATGTTGTTTCGGATAGAAAACAAGCTATAGCAGAGGCTATAAGTATGGCAAAGAAAAATGATGTTGTTATCATAACAGGTAAGGGACATGAGACTTATCAAATTATAGGTAAAGTTAAGCATCATTTTGATGATAAAGAAGTTGCAAATGAATGTTTAAGTAAAATGTAATATGAGAATCTAATAAAACAAGACATCTAAAAATGTAATATCAAAATCTATTTTGATATTACATTTTTATTTTGTATATGGAAATTGTTGTAAAATAAGTAATACAATAATAGGAGTTCTAATATCTACATTAATTAATTTATTATTGTAATAAAGTTTATAATTTTGTATAATTACAGTAAATATGGAAAAATAAGTATCATTATAAAATGCTTACAGTAATTGACATAAAATAATAATTATATATAGAGATTCTAGAAAGGCAGGAAGCATAATGTTAAGTGATGCAAAAAATAATAGGCATGGTTTGTCCATAATTGCCGTAATAAGTATCTTAGTAATTACAATTTCCTGTTTGATTTATGGTTCAAGGTTGAATAAGACATTAGGTGAAGAAACGAATCAATATCTTTCAGAAATAGCAAATCAAAGCGTCAATGTGTTGAGAAAACAAATTAATGGAGATATAAAGTTATTACAATCAATTTCAATATTTGTTGAAGGAGAGGGGTCTTTTGAAGTAGATAATATCCTTTCTATACTTAAAAGAGAAGCTGTCAATAGCTCATTCAAAAGAATGGGGGTTATTTTACCAAATGGCACAGCATATACTACGGATGGTCATATAGAAGATTTCTCGAAAAGGGATTATTTCTTGAAATCAATGCAGGGAGAAGTGGCTATAACAGGCAAATTAAAAGATGTAATAAAAGATAATGAAAATGTTAATAGCGACATTAATGTATATTCTGTACCAATTTATAAAGGTAATGAGGTTAAAGGGGTCATATTTGCCACACATAACACCAAGTTGTATGAAAAGATTCTTTCTGTGCAAACCTTTAATGGAAGAGGATATTCTTATATAGCTAAGAGTAATGGAGATATTGTTTTAAATCCAAGCAGTAAAAATGCTAACACTAATAAGGAAAATTTATTTACTTATATTGGTAAAAGTGATGCCTTATCAAAGCCTACTCTTAATAACATGAAGTCAAACATAAAAAATTTTAAGTCTGGTTCATTGAGTTATAATATGTCTGGAAGAGGATATTATTTGAGTTATGCGCCAATAGGAATCAATGATTGGTATCTTTTTTCTGAAGTACCTAAAACTGCTGTATCTGAGAAGTCATATGCTATTATAAAGCTTACATTATCAGCATGTGTAGTTTTGATTATAATATTTACTGCATTAACAATTTACATATTGTTTATACAAAAAAAGAGTAAGGAAAAATTAGAAGATTTTGCTTTTAAGGACAACGTTACAGGTATCGGAAATTCAAATAAATTTAATCTTGAGGGTGGCAAATTTTTATCATCTCATGAGAAGAAGAATCTAGTTTTAATTTATTTTGATGTGGATAAGTTTAAGCTAGTAAATGATAGGTTTGGATATGAAGAAGGGGATAGAGTATTAAAAGAAATAGCAGAGATAATTAAGAGTATGTTTAAAGAGCAATCTGTATTTTCAAGAATTTCAAATGATAATTTTGCAATAATATTTGAAAAGAAAAACAATAGAGAATCAGTTATTGGAATATGTGAACTTATACGTAAAAAAATGTCAATGATAAAAACTAGCCTAGGAGTAGAGCTAAATTTAATTCCATCGATAGGAGTATACTTTGTTGAAGAGGGAGAAACAAATATTTCTACCTGTCTTGATAAAGCTATGATTGCAAAAACGACAGTAAAAAGAAAATATTTAAAAGTTTATGAAATTTATGCTGAAAATTTAAAAGAGACTCTCATAGAAGAACGTGATATTGAACAAGAAATGCATGATGCTTTAAAAAATGAACAATTTAAAGTTTATTTACAACCTAAAATTGAATTATCAACTGCTAAAATTGTAGGTGCTGAAGCTCTTGTACGTTGGCAGCATCCTAAAAAAGGATTAATAAGTCCAGGTGTGTTTATTCCTATTTTTGAGAAGAATGGTTTCATAACAGAATTAGATATGTTTGTATTTACTCAAGTTTGTAAAAATTTTAAACGTTGGGAAAATGAAAGTTTTCCTACATTTCCTATATCAATAAATTTATCAAGGGTGCATCTTGAGAACCCAGATTTTATATTTGAGCTTGAAAATATAACAAAAGAATATGGGATTGAACCAGATTTAATTGAAATTGAGCTGACAGAAAGTGCAATTTTTGATAATACAAAAATATTGTTTAAAATAATGCAGGATTTAAAGTCTGTTGGATTCAAAATTTCTATGGATGATTTCGGTTCAGGTTATTCTTCCTTGAATATGCTTAAAGATATGCCAATTGATGTATTAAAATTGGATAGGGAATTTTTTATAACAGTAGGAGATATGAAAAAAAGTCAAATTGTAGTTTCAAGTATTGTTCAAATGGCAAAGCAACTTGATATAAAAGTTGTTTCAGAAGGAGTCGAGACATTGGAGCAAGCTGAATTTTTAAGAGTTATAGGTTGTGATATGGCTCAAGGTTTTTTATTTGCTAGACCAATGCCAATCGAAAAATATGAAAAACTAATCTTAGATAGATATATTGTAAAAGGAAAAGAAACAAATTAAATAAATTATAAAACATAACATAAAAATTTAAAAAAAGTGAACCTTGTTTAATCAATGCTCACTTTTTTTATATAAAAATACACTATTACAAGAATCTAAATCGTTATAGGAATTAGATGATATTTTAAAAGAAATATATGAAATATTCTGATATAAACAGTTTGATAGTATGGTTTATGCAGTTAAGTATATTAAACATTATTTGAAAAATTGGGAGGATAAATTTGGAGAATATAATAATTAGAGAAATGGAAGCTGATGAAAGAAGGTTTGTGTGGGAACTTGGTAAATCAAGTTTTGGATTGGTTGAAGGCTTGGCATTCAAGAAACCAAAAGATGCTTTTCTTGCTATAGTGGATGGACATATTGTTGGGATGGCTTCTTATAGAATTTTTCATGCAAAAAATAGTCAAAAGATTGGTTACTTAGAAACAGCCTATGTAAAAAAAGGTTATGAGGGTAAAGGAATAGGAAGTAAGCTTTATAAAAAGGTAACTATGTTTTTAAAAGATCAGGGTTGCAAAACAGTAACTGCCACTGTAAAAGATGATAATGTTGCGTCATGGAAGCTTTTTGAAAATAATGGATATAATATTATGAGTTTTACACAGATGTTACAAAATTATGGGCTAATTGGGACTGTACAATTATGGATACACAGCACGCTTTTTATTGCCTCTGGGTTTCATCTATGGAGTACTTCAGCACAAAAAAGCAATTCATCAATTCGACAATTAGGAACTTACATAATTTTGAACTTATTGATATTGTTTCCTATTTTATTGTTTGACAATAATTTAATTGATTGTAGCGTCATGGTAGGTGCATTTTTTTCTTTGTTGATTATTTCCTTAATTAGTGGAATGTTTGCAACCTTAATTTTACCCGAGAAATGGATATTTACTGTTACACGAGGTGGATTGTTTATATCATTATTGGTGACAGTATTAGGTGGTATATGGCCAATGATAGGTAGATTTTATCCAAAAGACTACAAATCAACTGCTAGGTTTAGACGCAACATGGCTATTGAAGGATTATTTGAATGGTTAGGATTATTGTGTTTTGTTTTATGGATAGCAGTTGTAGGAAAATCAGAATTTAGTGAATACATAGTTTCACTTGGAAAGACTTTGTTGATTTTACATAGTATACCTTTTTATCCATTTGAATGTTTTGGTGGAAGGCGTATTTGGGATTATAGTAAAATACTTTCAGTAGCAACAGTAGTAATTTCTATAGGTGTATTAAATCTATTTTAGAAATATAATTTTATAACCAAGATTTGAGGCTAAAGTCTTATTAAAAAACAAAAACTAACTTATAAATTTAATTGTTATATGTAATAGATTAGATTTTATCATACAAAAAAGAGAGTTTTTCATTGTGATTATTAGAAATCATTTGGAATAACTCTCTTTTTTGCAAAGAATCTATATAATTATTGTAAGATAATAAAAAATTTCATTATTATAACTATAATATCCTAATCATAGTACTTACAATAGCCAAAGTCTACAAAGTTAATAATTTTAAACATTAAATCTAAATAATATAACATCTCCATCTTTAACTATGTATTCCTTACCTTCTAATTTAACTAATCCTTTTTCCTTAGCAGCAGCCATAGTACCATGCTCAACTAAATCATTAAAAGCTATTGTTTCAGCTCTTATAAATCCTCTTTCTATATCAGAATGTATTTTTCCTCCTGCTTGAGGTGCCTTACTTCCAACCTTTATAGTCCATGCTCTAACTTCTTTTGGACCAGCAGTTAAGAATGAAATTAAACCAAGTAAAGCATAAGAAGATTTTATAAGTTTGTCAAGTCCTGATTGTTCAAGACCTAATGTCTCTAAAAATTCTTTCTTTTCTTCAGGAGAATCAAGTTCAGAAATCTCTGCTTCTATTTGTGCACATACAACAACAACTTCAGCATCTTCTGTTTCGGCAAATGCTTTAACTTGTTGAACATACTTATTATTTTCCCCATTATCAGCCAAGTCATCTTCTGATACATTTGAAGCGTATATTACAGGTTTAGATGTAAGTAAATCTAATGAATTTACGAATACCTGTTCATCTTCTGTAAATTGCATAGTTCTTACACACTTACTTTCCTCTAAAGTAGACATGATTGATTTTAGTAAATCAAGTTCAGAGCTTAAAGTCTTATCAGCTTTAGCAGCCTTTTGAGTCTTATGGATTCTTCTTTCAAGAATTTCTATATCAGAGAAAATTAATTCTAAGTTTATAGTCTCTATATCACGAAGTGGGTCTACAGAACCATCTACATGTATAACATTTTCATCTTCAAAGCATCTAACAACATGGACTATTGCATCAACTTCTCTTATATGTGATAAAAATTTATTTCCTAAACCTTCTCCCTTAGAAGCACCTCTAACTAAACCAGCTATATCACAAAATTCTATAGCAGTAGGGACTATTTTTTCAGAATTATATAATTCTTGTAGTTTGTTCAATCTTTCATCTGGAACAGATACAACTCCAACATTTGGGTCTATCGTACAAAAAGGGTAATTTGCAGATTCTGCACCTGCTTGAGTTATTGCGTTAAATAGTGTGCTTTTACCTACATTTGGTAAACCAACTATACCTAATTTCATATTAATCGTCCTCTCTCTTATTCTTTTTTATATTCTTTATATAACTTTAAACAATCAATCTATAGGATTGCAAAATTGTTTTAATTATAGACATACATATTGATTATACATCATATATATTAAGCTTGTAAACTAGACTTTAAAGCAGATTGATTTAAATAATATTTGAATTTAATTTAAATAAAAATATTGCTTTTAGAAAATAATAAAAAGGATATAATTAAATAGAAGGTTGTTATATGTTAGTATATATAATTAGAAAATAAATAAATTTCAATTTAAAAATTGATGTTTAAATAAAAATAGGAGGTACATATGGTTAATACTAAGAAAATAATAAATTTAGGTAATAATATTAATCTTACTTTGATAAAAACAGAGAAGTTTAAATCAAATCTTATAAGTTTGTATGTTCAAAGAATCCTTGATGAAAAAGAAACTACAAAAAATGCTCTAATTCCAGCAATAATAGCAAGTGGAAGTGAAAAATATCCTAGTGCAAGAGCAATATCTAATAAGCTAGATGATTTATATGGTTCATCTATGGGAGCTGATGCTGTAAAGCGTGGAGAGAGACAAGTATTGAGTTTCAAAATAATTAATATAAGTGAAAAATATTTAGATGAGAGTATATTTGAAGAAGTGGTGGAATTTTTTAATGAAGTGATAAATAACACTCTTGTTGTAGATGGTGGATTTAAAGAAGAATATTTAAATATTGAAAAAGAAAATTTAAGAGAAAAAATACAATCAGTAATAAATGATAAAAAAGAGTATGCACAAGATAAATGTATTGAAGCTATGTGTAAAGGTGAAAGATACAGTATAAGTGAATTTGGTTATGAAGATGAAATAGATAGTATAACTTCAAAAGATTTATATGAACATTATAAAAATATACTTAAAACATCACCAATAGATATAGTTGTGGAAGGTGATTTTGATGAAGATAAGGTTGTAGATATAATAAGTAAGAATCTAAAATTTGAAAGAGAAGATATTATAGATATACCAAGAGCTGATTTTATAAAAAATGTAGATGAAGTAAAAATTGTAGATGAACAAATGGAAATAACTCAAGGTAAACTTGTTATGGGTTACAGAGCAAATGTTGATTATGCAGATACAGATAAATATTATGCTCTTGTTGTTGGAAGCAATGTATTAGGTGGCGGACCTCATTCTAAATTATTTGTGAATGTAAGAGAAAAAGAAAGCTTATGTTATTATGTATTTTCTTCGATAGAAAAGTATAAAAGTATTATGTTCATATCTTCTGGTATAGAAACTAAAGATTATGATAAAGCTGTGAAGTTGATAAAAGAACAAGTAGAAAGTATAAAAGCAGGAGATATATCTGATGAAGAATTAGAAAATAGCAAACTTGCTTTAGTTAACTCTATGAAATCTATAACAGATAATATAGGTGGGATGTCTGATTTTGCTTTTTCTCAGTCTATGTCAAAGACAAATTCTGAAGTAGAAGACATAATATCTAGTATAGAAAAAGTTACTAAAAAGGATATAGTCGAGGCTATAAAAGGTATAGAGCTTGATACTGTATACTTTTTAAGAAATTAATGGAGGAAATGTCTATGGAAAAAATAGTTAATGATATATTGAGAGAAGAAGTTTATTATGAAAAATTGCAAAATGGGCTAGATGTATACTTTATGCCTAAAAGAGGCTTTACTAAAAAATATGCTATTTTGGCTACTAATTATGGTTCAAATGACTTGGAATTTATACCAATTGGAGAAGATAAAAAAATTAGAGTAAATGAAGGTATAGCACACTTTTTAGAGCATAAGATGTTTGAACAACCTGATGGAGGAGATGCATTTGATAAATTTTCTAAATTAGGAGTAAGTGCAAATGCATTTACTAATTTCACAATGACAGCATACTTATTTTCTGCTACTGAAAATTTTTATGAGAGTTTAGAACATTTAATTGACTATGTCCAAACACCTTATTTTACAGATGAAAATGTTGAAAAAGAAAAAGGTATAATAGCCCAAGAAATAAAAATGTACAATGATGACCCTGATTGGAATGTATACTTTAATTGCTTGAAGGCAATGTATGTAAATTATCCTGCTAGAATTGATATAGCAGGTACAGTAGATAGTATATATAAGATAACTAAAGAAGAACTGTATAAATGTTACAATACTTTCTATAATCCAGGAAATATGGCTTTATTCGTTGTTGGTGATTTGGATGTAGAAAAAGTTGTAGATGTAACTAAAAAAGCAAATAACTATGATGTAGATAAACTTTCTAAGAGTATAGAGAGATTTTATCCAGAAGAACCTAAAAGTGTAAAAGAAAAAGAAGTAATAGAAAAATTCCCTATATCTATGCCTATGTTTAATATAGGTTTTAAGGATAGTAATGTTGGTTTAAAAGGAAAAGAACTTCTACGTAAAGAGATTGTAACTGACATACTTGTAGGTATGTTATTTAAAAAAGGAAGTAAACTTTATGAAGATTTGTATATGCAAGGATTAATAAATGAAAATTTTGGAGCGGGATTTTCATCTCAAGTAGATTATGCTTTTAGTATAATAGCTGGAGATTCTAAGGAACCTAAAAAAGTAAAAGATATAATTATTGAGTATATAGAAAACTCAAAAAAAGAAGGTTTATCTAAAGAAGAATTTGAAAGAACTAAAAAGAAGAAGATTGGTTCATTTATTAAGTACTTTGATTCAATAAATTTTATAGCAAATAGTTTTATATCTTATGTATTTAAGGATATAAATATATTAGATTATTTAGATGTTGTTAAAGACATTACTTTTGATGAAGTAGAAGAAAGATTAAAAGAACACTTTAAAGAAGAGTATTGTGTTATTTCTATTGTAGAACCTAAATAAAGATTTACTTATAATAAGAATATATAAGGAGTTGTCTAAAATTTGATTTTTTCTAATCAAATTTTAGGTTCAATTCCATTTTGGATTTTTATATGCTATTTTTACTGTTTTTTGTTACTATCTTAAATTTGTAGTTTTGTTTTGTAATTCTGAACGCTCCTTCTTCTTGAATAGAGCAATTTATTATAAGTAAAATTTCTAATTTATTTTTAATATTGTTTTGACCACATTCCCTAAGTTTAGTAAAAACTTTATAATATTAAATTCTTTTATTATTCTTATCTTTAAAGAATTTACTGCACAAAAAGCAACTTTCACATTTATACACATATATTTCAGAGAGATATCCATTTTTATTTGTTTGATTTTTTCATATACAAGATTTAAAGGTATGCTTTTTAATTTGCTTGTAATTTATAGTTTTCTTTACCTTCAGTATCACATATAATATTCCTAGATTGTTTTTTATAGTTATTTTATATATTTTTAAGCAGAATTTAATCATAACTAATTAAAAATTCAATTAGTTGTTTAAATAAATTTTCTATAACTGGAGTTAATTATTCTGATTCAGAACATGAAATTGTATTATGGTTAGCTACTTTATCTCCATCTAGTAAAAATCTAAAGTTGATGTCTCTCCAGCAGGATTTCTCTATTTTAGAGAATATGACTCATATAACTTAATATAGCTAAAATTAAGCTAAGTGGTTTTAGTTAATCATATTCAATAATATTTATTTCAATATTTAATGGTGATATCACTTGCTTATAATACCCATATCTGCTATAATTAAGACGTTATTTTTTGTTTTTCATAGAATAACTATAACATAAAAAAGGAGTTCTTCAGAGCTACTTTTTTATGTTTATACAAAACTAAAGAACTAAAAGTTAATTATATTTTAAATTTTCTTAGATATCAGTATAGTTTGATTTTGAAGGTTTTACAGGTTTTTCCTATATGGTTGATATTTAATGTTTTTTGTCATAGATATTAATTTCAAAATAGGTAAAAGACTATGCAATTAGCTTTGTCATGTCACTTTTACACTAGAAGTAGAGATATATATGGGCTTAATATAAGGTTGATACTAGAATTTACCATAATATATTGTAAGTTATTAGGTTTTATGTTCTTGTTCGCAAGATGTGTACAGGATGTATGTTTTAGATTATGTGATATAATGCTTGACAATGTTTATTCATGGCATTTGTCATGCTTTTCTATTATTTCCTCAAATGTTTATATAATGTTTATATATAGTTAAAAACAGTCATTGGATATAATTTTGATTTAGAAACAGAAAATCAGTATAAGTGTTTATGATGATAGATTCTTAATTTCCTAGTTTCTCTAATAATTTTTAAATAGATTTATGACTGTCTCACTCATAGGTACTTGTTTTTTGCTTTTGGATTTTCAGTATGGTAATTGTTTTTTGTACTCATTACTAAATAGTGTTCTACATTGATGAGCTGTATACCAATAATTTATAGTACTAAAGATTGATTGTCAATGGTGTAGAGTTGACAGTGTGACGTTAATGGTGTTGTGTGAAATGCTATATACTAATATTAATGATACACAAGTAATGGAGGAAGACTATATGACATATTCAGGTGTGATTATAAAGAGGTTGACAGAGTTATGTAATGAAAGGTAAGACAAGAAATCCAAAATTGAAAACATTACATAAACTTGCAATTGGATTAGATATGACTTTTTTTGAATTATTAGATTCTCCAGAAACAAATGAAAAAGTTTTTGATGATGAATAGAGGTAATTGAATTGTATTGTTATATATTTCAATTACACTACTAATTTTAAATTAAAAAGTAGAAATTTATATGAAAAAACGGTATGGATTATTTAGCACAAATTTGAGAAAAATGTAAGCAATGAACAGTTTATCGAACTAACAAAGAAGTTACATGATGAAGTTATTTCTAAATAGAGAGGATTTATTTCTTAGAAATAATACTTACAAGAGAATATATGGATTGACTTTGTTGTTTAGCAAATGGAATAAAATGGGGATAACAGTACAGATAGTAGAACAAGGAAAAGAAGTTATAGATAATTTCTATGATTGGATTCAAATGAATTAATAGAAAATGTTAATTTCATAGCTTGTAAAAAATATTAACTATTTAATTATTAAGATGATAAGGTAGTTTAAAGTTTATAGGGGGATTATTAATGGAGTTTTCAACAAAAGATACAAAAGTTGTTAAAGGTATTGCAATAATGCTAATGATATATCATCATTTATTTACATTTCCTGATAGAATGCCAAATAATGTTTTACCTATATCGCTGTTTACAATTGCTGGTAACACAATTTCTTATTGGATAGGAAGTTTTGGAAAGTTATGTGTAGCATTATTCATTTTTTTAGCTGGATATGGAACATATATTTCTGCAAGAAATACAAATCAAACAGAAAATGCATTTATAACAAATAAATTAAGAAAATTATATATTATTTATTGGAAAGTTTTTATTATTTTTATTCCTATATGTATGCTTTTAAATATTAGCCCTGTTAGTAAGGACATAGAGACTTTAATATGGAATTTTTTAGGTATAAATGTATCATATAATGGTGAGTGGTGGTTTTTTACTCCTTATGTCTTTTTAATTATATTATTTCCAATAACTAAAAAAATACTTGGATCAAAAGACAGTTTTTGGCAAGATATAATCATAATTCTATCACTAACAACTCTAATAAGATATATTATTCCCACATTTGGAAGTTATCAATGGGGAAGTAATTTAAATAATTCATTATTTTGGGTAAAGCTAATACAGGCTTTAGACTTACTACCAAGTTTTTTAATTGGATGCATTTGCGCAAAGTATAATTTATTTTCTAAAGCAAAAGAAAAATTTAGAAGTAACAATATAAATTCATTATTAGCATTACTTATTATGTTCATCATATTTTATATGAGAAAGAGAACAGGAATAGTCTATGATTATATTTATGCTCCTATATTTACTATTTCATCAATTATTTTTTTAAATAATAGCTTTCTAAGCTTTTTATATACATTATTTGAAAAAATAGGAAATGAAAGCACTATTATATGGTTAACTCATAGCTTTTATTGTTATATGATATGCCCACAGTTAGTATATTATCCTCGTTTTTCAATTTTAATTGCAATTTGGTTATGCTTTATATGTTATTTAACTTCAAAAGGAATAAATTTATTATATAATAGTTTGAATAAAATTCGTTTGAAAAAAATTGAAAATACTTAAATTATAACTTTTTGCATATAATATGATTTAAGTGTATTACATTATCCTATGAAAAAAGAAAAAAATTCAGTTTGCATAGCAGTTGGTCTTATAAAGATTGACTGCTTTTTTTGACAAAAAAGTATTTTAATTGAAGTGTTAATTTAACATATTATTTTGTTTTATCAAGAATTTTCATTAGTAGTAAATTAGTAGTAAAATAAGTTTCGAAATCTTGTAGAGTCTCTATAAAAGCAGTGTTTTGGTAGAGAGTTAACCTTATAATTGTTTTTTTAATAAAAAAGAAGATGATTTAAATTTTTATT
Organism: Clostridioides sp. GD02377; assembly: GCF_045899875.1. Taxonomy (NCBI): domain Bacteria; kingdom Bacillati; phylum Bacillota; class Clostridia; order Peptostreptococcales; family Peptostreptococcaceae; genus Clostridioides; species Clostridioides sp. GD02377. Next base: position 59,468 of record NZ_JBJODA010000012.1, on the reverse strand, counting down.
TTGAGACATCTCCTTTGATTTTAAAGAATTTTATAGCAATCATATTGGTATAATATATGTAATATATTATGAGTATTTGTAGAATTAGTTTTAATATTTTTTGTAGAATTAACATTAATATGTTATCATAATTTAGTATAATTACAATTAATTGTAAAGATAAGTATATTGCTTTGGAAATATTTTTAATTAATACGAAGAGGTGGAGTTATGGATAGAGTGGCATTTACACTATTTGGAATAGACATAATGTGGTATGGAATACTTATGGCATGTGGAATGATTCTAGGAACTTTAATTGCAATAAAAGAGTCAAAAAGAGTAGGAATTAAAGAAGATGATGTATTAAATATAGCTATAATAGCAATTCCAGCAGGACTAATCTGTGCAAGAATCTATTATGTAGTATTTAATTGGAGTTATTATGCTCAAAATATATCTCAAGTCTTTAATTTTAGAGGTGGTGGACTTGCTATACATGGAGGTTTAATTGGTGGAATATTAGCTGGGTATATATACACTAAAGTTAAAAACATTAACTTCTTAAAAATGGCTGATACAGTTATACTTGGAATGCCTTTAGCACAAGCTATAGGGAGATGGGGAAATTTTATTAATGGAGAAGCACATGGAGGTGTTACTAATTTACCTTGGGGAATAATGGTAGATGGAGTAAAGGTACATCCAACTTTTCTATATGAATCTATATGGGATTTTGGTATATTTATAGTTTTATTGCTGTTTAGAAAAAATAAAAAGTATGAAGGTCAAGTTATAGTTACTTATATAACTTTATATTCAATAGGAAGGTTTTTTATAGAGGGATTAAGAACTGATAGCTTAATGTTAGGACCACTTAGAATGGCACAAGTTATAAGCCTAGTTGGAGTGATTGGTGGTATAATTGCACATATTTATTTATCAAATAAAAATAAAAAAAATATTAGTGAATAATAGTTTAAATAGTGAATTTAAGGGAGGTAACTATGGAATTTCATCATGTATCAGTTCTTTTAAATGAGTGTATAGAAAATTTAAAGATAAAGCCAGATGGAGTGTATGTAGATTGTACTATGGGAGGAGCAGGTCATTCTAGAGAGATAGTAAAAAAACTATCAGATAAGGGATTATTTATAGGCTTTGACCAAGATAAAAATGCTATAAACACAGCAAGAGAGAGATTGAGCGAATATAAAGATAGAGTAAAGTTTGTTCATAGCAACTTTGAAAATATAAAAGAGGAATTAGAAAAAATAGGAGTTTACAAGATTGATGGCGTGTTGGCAGATTTAGGAGTATCATCTCATCAACTTGATGAAGCAGACAGAGGTTTTTCTTATATGCAAGATGCACCACTTGATATGAGGATGGATGTTAGATGTGAGTTTTCTGCATATGATGTTGTAAATACTTATACAGAAGATGAACTTGCTAAGATAATAAAAGATTATGGAGAAGACAACTGGGCTAAACGTATAGCTAAATTTATAGTTGAAGAAAGAACAAATAAATCAATAGAAACTACAGGTGAATTGGTAGACGTAATTAAAAAAGCTATTCCTAAAAAAGCTAGAATAGATGGACCTCATCCAGCTAAAAGAACTTTTCAGGCTATACGAATAGAAGTAAATAATGAACTTGGAGTAATTACGAAGATGATAAATGATGCTTCTTCTATAATGAATGAAGGTGGAAGAATATGTATAATAACATTTCATTCATTAGAAGATAGAATAGTAAAGAATGCATTTAAATATCTAGCATCAGATTGTATATGTCCACAACATTTACCTATATGTCAGTGTGACAAAGAATCTGAGGTAAAAATAATAACTAGAAAACCAATATTACCTAGTGATGAAGAAATAGAAGTAAATCCACGTTCAAGAAGTGCTAAGTTAAGAGTAGCAGAAAAAATATAACTTATACAATTTAGGATTAAAAAGTAAGTTTATGTAAAGAAGAGCTATTATAAGCAATTAAAAAGTATGATAAATTGTGTAGTATTAGAAGGTAATTGTGAAACAATTGATATTATAAGGCATATTTCTGTTATTGATATAAGTGATTAAGATTGAGATATAAAAATATGGAGATATATAATATAATGAAGAGATTATTAATAAAAAATAGATAAACTAGTTACATATTGTACTTATGGAAAAGATTATCTGAATATAGTATAAGTAATAAAAATAAATAAAAATTAGTAAATAACCTATAGATTCAATATAAGAGTATAAGTGAATTTATAGGTTATTTTGTTGTGTATAGAAAAAAGTACAATTAGATTGTGTATTAGTGTATTAATTTAGCGATGGAATTTTAGAGGAAGAGATATGATTAATAACAAATATAGTATAGAGGAAAATTTAAAATCTATATTATCGGGGTGATAATTTGAAAAAAAATTATAAAATACATAATCTAAATGAATATAAAAATAAGAAAAAGAATAATTATAAAAAGAGAAATAATAAAAAAATAGGGGCTAAATGTATTTTATTGATTGCAACCTTTACAGTAATAATATTGAATCTATGTGGTTATTCAAAAATCTCAGAAATGAAGTATGACATTTATTATTTACAAAAAGATTTAAGAAAAAAAGAGATAGTACTAGAAGAACTAAAGGCAAAAGAAACTGAAAAAACATCGATAAAAGAAATTGAGCTAAAGGCAAAAGAATTGCTCAATATGGACTATCCAAAAGATGGACAAATAAAGTATATAGATGTGGATAACTAGGGGGAATAGATTTGAGAAAAGTAAAGAGGATAAGTAAAAAAAGACTGGTACTCGTTCTTATTCTAGCATGTGCATTGTTTTTTTGCCTTGTTATTAGGACTGGATACCTACAACTTATGAAAGGTAACTGGTTAAGTACAAAAGCATTAGAACAACAAACAAGAGATATACCAATAGAACCTAAAAGAGGAACTATATATGATAGAAATATGAAAGAGTTAGCAGTAAGTGTAACTAAGTATACTGTCTGGTGCAAACCTGTAGAAGTAGAGGATAAAAAGGAAGCAGCACAAAAGGTAGCTGACATTTTAGATGAAGATTATAAAGACATTTACGCTTTAATAAGCAAAAAAAATATGGCTCTTGTAAAAGTCAAAAGATGGATAGATGATGATAAGGCAAGCCAAATAAGAGATGCTAAACTGGGTGGAATATGGGTAGCAGAAGATAATCAAAGATATTATCCATATGGAAACTTTGCACCATATGTACTAGGACATACTTCTTCAGATGCAACAGGTATATCTGGTATAGAGATGCAATATGATAAAAAATTAAAAGGAAAGCCTGGGAAATTGATAGTGAGTACTGATGCTTCAGGAAGAGAAATACCACAAGGAATGGAAAAGTATTATGAACCTGTTCAAGGGAATGGACTTGTTTTATCTATAGACGAGGTAATTCAACACTATACTGAAAAAGCAGTACAAAAAGCTTATGAGATAAATAATGCAAAAAAGGTTACTGCAATAGCTATGAATCCTAAAACTGGTGACATACTTGCTTTAGCGTCAAAACCAGACTACGACCCTAATGATTCGAGAACACCAATATATCCATATTATCAAGAAGAACTTGAAAAATATAATGATAAAGAGAAAATAAAAGGTTATTATCAAATGTGGAGAAATCCAGCAGTAAGTGATACATATGAGCCAGGTTCTACATTTAAACTTATCACATCTTCTAGTGCACTTGAAGAAGGAGTGATTAAAGATGGTGAGAAATTCACATGTACAGGTAGTGTAACTGTTGGAGGAAGAAAGATTAAATGTTGGAGACACTATAGACCTCATGGAACACAGGAGTTTAAACAAGCAGTACAAAACTCTTGTAACCCTGTATTTGTTGAGTTAGGAAGTAGATTGGGTGTTGGAAAAATGTATGATTATATAGAATCTTTTGGTCTTATGGATAAGACTGGTATCGATTTACCAGGAGAAGCTAAAGGAATACTGTATAATGAGAAAAATGTAGGTCCAGTTGAATTGGCTACAATATCGTTTGGTCAATCTATATCAGTGACACCAATACAACTTATAACAGCTATATCATCAATAGCAAATGGTGGAGATTTAATGCAACCAAGAGTTGTAAAATCTTATACTGATAATAAAGGTAATATAACTGAAACAGTAAAGCCAAAAAAAGTAAGAAGTGTTATATCTAAAGAGACATCTAAGAAAATGTTAGAAATTGCAGAGTCAGTTGTAAGTGAAGGTGGAGGAAAGATAGCGTATATACCAGGATACAGACTTGGTGGAAAAACTGGTACAGCTCAAAAAGTTATAGATGGTAAGTATGCACAGGGAAAATATATATGTTCATTTGTTGGAATAGCACCTTGTGATGACCCACAAATTGTAGTTCTTGCTATTGTTGATGAGCCAACAGGAGTGAGTGCATTTGGTAGTACTACAGCAGGGCCAATAGTAAAAGAAATAATGAACGATTCATTAAAATATTTAGGAGTTAAACCTGTATATAAAGAAGAAGAGAAAGCTGAATATGAAAAGAAACAGGTTCAAGTGCCAGATGTAAGAAATCTAAAAATTGGTGATGCTGTGAAGGCTTTAGAAGATGCTAAGTTAAAACCAGATTTAGATACAGATATAGAGCTTCCAGAGAATACAAAGGTAAAAGATATATTCCCAAAACCTGGAGTAAAAGTTAATGAGGATTCAAGTATAACACTATATTTTGAGAAGTAAAAAGTAACAGATAATTAACATATACCCATAAACATCTTCAAAAAAACAGAAATATAGTATATAATTATAAAGTTAAGAGTTATCGTAGGCAATGTATATATAACGGTATACATTGCCTTTTGTTGCTAAGACAATATAACTAAAGGTTTTAAAGGAGGAGTTTGATAATGGAGTGCTTAACAATAAAAGAGTTAGTACTTGCAACTAATGGGAAGTTAATATATGGAGATTATAATGACTGTGTAAGTGATATAGTTATAGATAGCAGGGAAGCAAATGCCCAAAATGCATTTGTAGCCATAGTTGGAGAAAATTTAGATGGGCATACATTTATGAAGTCTGCATATGATAGTGGATGCAAAACTTTTATAAAAAGTGAAAGTAATGGAATAAAATTAGAAAGTTCGGATATAAATTTAATAGAGGTAAAAGATACATCTTTAGCTCTAGGAGATATCTCAAGATATTATAAAGAAAAATTTAATATTCCATTTATAGGTGTTACAGGTAGCGTAGGAAAAACTACGACTAGAGATATGATATATTCTGCTATATCCGCAAAACTAAACATATTAAAAAATGAAAAGAACTTAAATAATCATTTTGGAGTTCCATTGACTTTATTTAATCTAAATAAAGAACATGAGTGTGCTGTAATAGAGATGGGAATGTCTGGATTTAATGAAATAAAATATTTAGTAGATATAGTAAATCCCAAAATTGCAGTAATATCAAACATAGGATTATCACATGTAGAAAAACTAGGTTCACAAGAAGGTATTTTAAAAGCAAAGATGGAAATCACTTCTAATTTTGATGAAACAAATACTTTAATTGTAAATGGAGATGATAAGTTTTTATCTACATTAAGAGAAAAAGAACATGTGTATAAACTAAAAACATTTGGATTCAACAAAAACAATGATATTTATTGTGAAAGTTATACTATGGAAGAAGATAGTCTTACATTTATATGCGTTATAGATGGAAAAAAAGAGGAAATATTTATACCAACAATAGGAGAACATAATATATATAATGCTATGTCTGCAATATTGGTTGGAATGTGTCTAAATATTTCTTTAGATTATATAAAAAAAGGTTTAAAAAATTTTAAAGGGACAAAAATGAGACTAGACATAATAAAGAATGAAAAATTAACAATAATTAATGATTCATATAATGCTAGTCCAGATTCTATGGATGCTGCTTTAAAGATACTTGGAAGATATAAAGGTAGAAGGGTAGCAATACTTGGAGATATATTAGAAATGGGTGAAATTTCAGAGTATGGTCATAGATTAGTAGGAAAATCATCTATGAATAATACTGATGTTATAATAACTATAGGTGAAAATTCAGTGTTTATTGGAGAAGAGGCAAAACAATTAGGATTTGATACAGCCAATATATATCACTTTGAGAATAGAGAAGAAGTACTTAACAAGTTAGATGAATTAGTAAAAACAGGAGACACTATTTTAGTAAAAGGCTCAAGAGGCATGAGATTAGAAAAAATAGTCGAATATCTAAATAAATAAGCTTAAACTAATGAGTTGATTGACAAGGGAGAGGAGTTTTACGATGTTAGGAATAACAGAGCTTACGTACACCGCATTGATTGCGTTTTTAATAGTAATTATAATAGGACCAATATTTATACCAATGCTTAGAAAATTTAAATTTGGTCAGACGGTTAGAGATGATGGACCTCAAACACATCTAGCAAAAAATGGAACACCTACTATGGGTGGAATTATAATGATAGTGGCAATTCTAATAACTGGACTTACAAGAGTAAAAGTTAGTCATGATATGGCAGTAGGTCTTATATGTATTGCAGGTTTTGGTTTTATTGGTTTTTTAGATGACTTTATAAAAATAAAGTTAAAAAGATCACTTGGATTAAAAGCATATCAAAAAATAATCCTTCAAGTTGCATTATCTTTTTATGTTGCTTTTTATCAGTATACATCATCATCAAGTGCTTCACAACTTATGATACCATTTACAGATTTTGTAATAAATGTTGGAATATTATATATACCAATAATGATGTTTATAATCGTAGCAATAGTAAATGCTGTGAATTTAACTGATGGATTAGATGGATTGGCATCAGGAGTAACTTTAATAGTTTCTGTATTTTTTATGCTATTTGCAAGTTCTATTGCTGGAAACACAGAAGTTGCAGTTTTAGCAGCAGCAACTGTTGGAGCATGTTTAGGCTTTTTAGGATTTAATTCATATCCAGCGAGGGTATTTATGGGAGATACGGGTTCAATGGCATTAGGTGGTGCAGTTGTAGCATTTTCAGTTCTAACTAATTCAGTGCTTATAATACCTATAATTGGAGGAATTTACTTTGCAGAAGCTCTATCAGTTTTGATTCAAGTTGGATATTTTAAAGCGACAAGAAAGAGATTCTTTAAGATGGCTCCAATACACCATCATTTTGAACAATGTGGTTGGCCAGAGACAAGGGTTGTATTCGTTTTTTGGATTATCACAGTTGTTTTAGCTTGGATAAGTATAATAGCAGTATTTTAGAGGTCTAGGGGGAATTAAAAATGAACTTAAAAGGAAAAAAAGTTTTATTAGTAGGACTTGCGAAAACTGGCATATCTACAATTAAACATTTAGATAAATTAGGTGCAAGTATAATAGTGAATGATATTAAAGATGAAAATAAATTGAAAAACATACTTGATGAATTGAAATCTATAAATGACATAGAATACATATTAGGACATCATCCAGAGGATGTAGATAACATAGATATGGTAGTAGTATCTCCAGGAGTACCACTAGACCTTCCATTTATCTTGAAATTAAAAAATTCAGGCAAGTATATAATTGGTGAAGTAGAATTAGCTTTTAAATTATCAAATAATCCAACTTTTATAGGGATTACAGGTACAAATGGTAAGACAACTACAACTAGCCTGGTAGGAGAAATTTTTTCGAGAGCAAAAAGAGATACATATGTAGTTGGTAATATAGGAAATCCTGTAATAGATACTATAGAAACTTCAAATGAAGAGTCTGTGCTTGTAACTGAACTAAGCAGTTTTCAACTTGAGAGCATAGATGAATTTAGACCTAAAGTAAGTGCTATATTAAATATTACAGAAGACCATTTAAACAGACATCACACTATGGAAAAATATATAGAAGCAAAAGCAAATATATTTATGAATCAAACTGCTGAGGATTTTTGCATATTAAATTATGATGATGAGATAGTAAAAGGTCTGGCTGACAAATGTAATGCTAAAGTAATTTACTTTTCGAGAACTCAAAAAGTAAATGGAGGAGTATATTTAGAAAATAATGACATAATAATAGATATAGATGATAAAATCAAGTTTCTAAATAAAGATGATGTAAGTTTACCTGGAGGTCATAACTTAGAAAACTGTATGGCAGCTATAGCAATAGCGTATGTCTGTAATGTTGACTTAGAAGTCATAAAGGATGTATTGATGACATTTAAAGGAGTTGAACACAGACAGGAATTTGTAAGAAACTTAAACAATGTAATATATGTAAATGATTCAAAAGGAACTAATCCAGACTCTACTATAAAAGCTGTTCAGTCTTACAATAGACCTATAATACTTATAGCAGGAGGAATGGATAAAGGCAGTAATTTTGATGAACTTTTTGAAATTGCAAAGTCATATGTTAAATCAGTAGTCTTGTTAGGAGAAACTGCATCAAAGATAGAAAATTGTGCCAAAAATAAAGGATTTAATGACATACATATAGTAAAAGATATGGAAGAAGCAGTTAAGACTTCTCATGAGATTTCAAAAAGTGGAGATATAGTGCTTCTTTCACCAGCTTGTGCAAGTTGGGATATGTATGAAAGTTTTGAAGTAAGAGGAAAAGACTTCAAAGATAATGTAAACAATTTAAAATAATCTCTTACCTCTAAACTTACTTAAATGGAAGAATGGAGGTATATTAGTTGGATGCCTAAAGAAAATTTGAAAAAACAAATTGACATAAGGATGAAGACTGAATTTGATGGAGTAGTATTTTATACTACTATGCTTTTAGTATTTGTAGGAATAGTTATGGTGTTTAGTGCAAGTTTTATACAATCTTCATTTAAACACAATGATGCGTACTATTTTCTAAAAAAGAATGTAATATATGCTATACTTGGGTTTATAGTTATGATTATTACATCAAGGATAGATTATAGTTTTTGGAAGAAAAATGCTACAGCAATTGGAGCTATAGCAGTAGTATTATTATTGTTAGTTCTAACCCCTTTAGGGATAGAAGCAAACGGAGCAAAAAGATGGCTAGGAATAGGTGCTTTAACATTTCAGCCTGCAGAAATAGCTAAGTTTGCTACAATAATATTAACTGCAAAATTAATTGAGAAAAATTATGATAAGATAAAATCTTTGACAAAAGGTGTTGTACCACTTCTCGTAGTTCCAGGGATATTTTTTGCGTTGATAATACTTCAGCCAAATCTATCAACAGCAGGTACTGTAATTCTAGTTACATTTGTAATGATATTTGTTGCTGGGATGGATATGAAAATTGTATTTGCTATGATTGGAAGTGGGGCTGCTTTATTTGCTGCATTAGTAATTGCTGAACCTTATAGGCTTAGCCGTGTTACATCGTTTTTAGATCCTTTCCAAGACCCTCTTGGTAAAGGGTATCAGGTAATACAAGGTTTATATGCACTTGGTTCAGGTGGATTGTTTGGTCTAGGCTTAGGAAAGAGTAAACAAAAGTATTTTTATATACCAGAGCCACAAAATGACTTTATATTTGCTATAATAGGAGAAGAGTTAGGATTGATTGGTTGTATAATAGTTATTATGCTATTTGTAGCCTTAGTCTACAGATGTGTAAGAATAGCTTTGAAGACTTCTAATGTATTTGCTTGTATGGTTGTCATAGGTATAGGGGCACAAATTGGAATACAAGCAGCTTTAAATATAGCAGTTGCAACATCATCAATGCCAGCTACAGGTGTAGCACTACCATTTATAAGTTATGGGGGAACCTCGCTCACCATCTTTATGGGAGCTATAGGTATAGTGTTAAACATCTCAAAGCATGTCAAAATTAATTAACAGGAGATGATGATTTGATGAAAGTTTTATTATCAGGCGGTGGAACTGGAGGGCATGTGTATCCAGCTATAGCTATTGCTAACAAAATAAGAGATGAGCATCCAGACGCTGAGATAATTTTTGTTGGGACGGAAAAAGGAATAGAATCAGAAATAGTTCCTAAGTATGGATTTGAATTAAAGACTGTAACAGTACAAGGATTTAAGCGAAAAATAGACTTCGATAATGTAAAAAGAGTTTTTAAGCTTTTTAAAGGTTTAGAACAATCAAGAAAGATTGTTAAGAAATTTAAACCAGATGTAGTTATAGGAACTGGTGGATATGTTAGTGGACCTGTTTTATTTAATGCATCTATGGGGAAAATACCAGCCATAATACATGAGCAAAATTCTTTTCCTGGTGTAACTAATAAGATTCTATCTAAAACAGTTACAAAGGTACTTACAAGTTTTGAAGATTCACATAAAAGATTTCCAGAGACAGCAGAAGATAAATTAGTTTTTACAGGAAATCCAGTTAGAAAAGAAATTTTATTATCAAGAAAAAATATTGCAAGAAAGAATCTTGCAATAAGTGAAGAAAAAAGAATGGTTCTTTGCTATGGTGGTAGTGGAGGCTCAAGAAAAATAAATGATGCAATGAGACTTGTGATAAAGAACATGGTGAATGAAGATATAGCTTTTATATTTGCAACAGGGAAAAGCTATTATGATGAGTTTATGGAAAGTATCAGTGATGTAAATCTTAAGCCATACCAAAAGGTTGTACCTTACTTAGAAGATATGGCAAATGCACTTGCAGCAAGCGATTTAGTTATAGGTAGTGCAGGAGCAATTTCATTAGCTGAAATAACTGCTCTTGGAAAGCCATCTATAATAATACCTAAAGCATATACTGCTGAAAATCATCAAGAGTATAATGCTAAAAGTATAGAAAAGCAAGGTGCAGGAATTGCAATTTTAGAAAAAAATCTAACTCCAGAGAGCTTAAATACAGCAGTATTTAAACTTTTAGGAGATAGAGAACTTTTAGTTGATATGGCAAATGCAAGCAAAACTATAGGGAAACCAGAAGCCATAGACCTTATATACGATGAGATAATAAAAGTATATAATTCAACACAAAAGTCCTCATCTAAAAAAACAAAAAAAGAAAAAGTTGCTGAAGAAGTAAAAGAAATAAAAAAAGAAGCAACTCCAAGTATAGAAGGTCAGGCTAAAGTGATAGGAATAAAGAAAAGGTAAATCAATATTTACCCCTAATTTATAATATATTAGATTTTCTAAATTATTATAAATTAGGGGTTTATTTGTATGTACACAAATTTAAAGGTATGAAATGTATATAGTATTTTGTATTTATTTTGATGAAGTATTGATTTATTTATATTTATTTATATTTTATTTAGATGTTTTGTAATAAAATGAAAAAATTTGACTTTAAATATTATAATTTTCTTGTAGGAAAAATAAGCTCTAAAGGTGTATTTATTAACCAAAGGGGTTGATTATATTTGAAAAAGAAAAGGAAGTTAAATACGAATAATGTCATGATAGTTTTAGTCTTTATACTTATGCTATCTTTTGGGATATGTATGATTGTAAAAAGTGATTTATTTGATGTAAAGAAAATAGATGTAATAGGAAATAAGAGAGTGACTAAATCAAATATAATGAAAGAACTAAATATAAATACACATGAAAACATCTTTGCATATAATTTTAAAGATATGAAAAATGAACTTATGAAAAATCCATATATAGAAAATGTAGAAATAAAAAGAAAATTTCCAAATAAAATAATTATAAGTTTAAAAGAAAAAGAAATATTTGCAGTATTAAAGAATGTAGACAATTATTGTTATATAGATAAGAAAGGTAACTTGTTAGAGGAACTTAGGGGTTCTAATGAAAGTAAAAAAGATTTAATAGTAGATGTTGATTATAGTGTTGATGATGATAAAACAATAAAATTTAAAAATTATAAAACTAAAGAGAACGTATTTAAAACTTTAAATTCTTTAAAAGAAGAAGGACTTTATAGAAAAATAAATTATGTAAACTTAAGAAAAGAAAGCAATGTAGATATGCTTACAAGAAGTAATATAAAAATCTTACTTTCTAATGATGATAACTTAGATTATAATATATCTAGGGTAAGTAAAATTCTGATTGACCTGCAAAATAAAAATACAAAAGGAGGGACTATAAATCTCAATTATGGAAAATTAGCTGTGTATAGTCCTGAAGGATAGACAATTGTAAGGAAGTGATATATTGAAAAGAAGATTTATAAATAAAAGCATAGTCATAGGAAGTATTGTATTGGGTGTTCTTGTTAGTTTACAACTTAAAATTATTAATATAGAAAATAGAGGTATGACAACTTTTAAAAGAGGAGAACAACTTACAGAAGAACTCAAATCTCTAAAAAAAGAAAAAGAGGATTTACAGTCAGAAATTAATAGTGTGAAGAAAGATATAGAGACTTATAGAGGTAAAAATGACGAAGGAGAGCAAGATATACTTAAGTCAGAAATAGAAAAATATGAGACCTTGGCTGGATATACAGATGTTGAAGGAAAAGGTATAAAAGTTGAGATAAATTCTGCAAAAGACTTGGGAAGTTCTGATAAAAACGATAGTATATTATATAATTATGATTTATTACTATCAATGATAAATAAATTAAATTCAGCACAAGCAAGTGCTATATCTATAAACGGACAGAGAATAGTTTCTAATACATACATGTATTTAAAAGAGGATAAGCTTTACATGAATGACACTGTCATAAAAGAACCAATTATAATAAAGGCAATTGGTGATTCTGATACATTAGCTTCTGCACTTAATATAAAATATGGTATTGTCTGGGAAATAGAAACGTATTATAATGCTAAGGTAAAAGTAAGTAAGGAAGAAAATGTAGAAATAGATGGCCATGGTGATATAAACAAAGTGGAGAGGAAATAATAGTATGAAAAAGAAAATGATTATATTAGGAGCGTTCATATTAGGCATTTTCATATCAACTTATATAAAGTCACTAGACCCAAATAAAGTGTATATAACATTGAGTCAGACTGAAAATATTGAAAGTGAGATAGAAAATACGAAGAAAGAAATAAAACATTTAAAAGAAGTACTTAAAAGTAACAAAAAAACTTTAAATGAATATAAGGAAGCAAAAGAGAATGGAAATGAATCTATCCAAACACTTATGAAAAAAGAGCTTGAGGAAGTTAAAGAATTAAGTGGTTATTCAACTGTTACAGGGCCAGGTATAACTGTCACTATGAAAGATAGTGATAGAGAGTTAAAAGATGGGCAGAATCCAAATGACTTGATTATACATGATATTGATATTTTAAGAGTTTTAAATGATTTAAAAAAAGCTGGTGCGAAAGCAATTTCTATAAATGGAGAAAGAGTACTATCAACTAGTAAGATAAAATGTTCAGGAGCCACTATTACAGTAAATGATACTACATATGGACAACCATTTATAATAAAAGCTATAGGCGATATAGATTTATTGAGTGCTGCTATAAATTCTCCAGAATCATATGCTAAGTCTCTTAAAGAGATATATGGAATCAACATAAAAATACTGGAAAATAATGGTAATAAAGTGGATTTATTCGCAAAATAAAGCGAAAAATATAAAAAAATAAAGAAAAAATAAGAAAATTTAATAAAAAGGATTGTAATATACTTGCGTTTCAAAGTAAAATAAAGAGGTGAGGATTTATGATATGGGTTTTAGGAGGATTAGCATTTGGTGTAGTAGTAGGTTACTACATTCCATTTACATATTCTATGGATTATTCCATATATATGTCAGTAGCTATTCTTGCAATAATGGATTCTATTTTTGGAGCGATAAAATCCAGTTTTGAAGATAACTATGACAATGTAATTTTTGTTACTGGTTTCATAGGGAATGCTATATTAGCTATATTATTGACTTATATAGGAGAAAAATTAGGTGTTTCTCTTTATTATGTTGCTGTATTGGTTTTTGGTATGAGATTATTTAATAATTTATCCATAATTAGACGTTATGTTGTTAGCGATATTATGAATAAAAAACGTAGAAATTAAAGAGCATTTGATATATATGTAAATTATTTTATACTCAAGAGTAATATTTGACAATATAAGTAAGAAAATTAAAAAGGAAAATTTACGTTTTTGTGGAATATGTTACTTAAAGGTTAACAAAATAAAAGAAGAAAATGATATAATTAATACATACGATAACTTTGAATCATGAGAGAAGGGGGTTTATGATGCTAAACTTTGACGTAGAATTAGAAGAATGTGCACAAATTAAAGTAATAGGTGTAGGTGGCGGTGGAAACAATGCTGTCAATAGAATGGTAGAAGCGCAATTAAAAGGCGTTGAATTTATATCAGTAAATACAGATAAACAAGCTTTATATACATCAAAAGCTGAATATAAAGTTCAAATAGGAGAAAAATTAACTAGAGGACTTGGTGCAGGAGCAAATCCAGAAGTAGGAAAAAGGGCTGCTGAGGAGAGTAAAGACGAAATAGTAAAATTGCTTCAAGGAGCCGACATGGTCTTTGTTACAGCTGGAATGGGCGGTGGTACTGGTACAGGAGCTGCTCCAGTAGTTGCAGGCTTAGCAAAAGAAATGGGTATACTTACAGTAGGTGTAGTTACAAAACCTTTTGCATTTGAAGGTAAGATAAGAATGAAGAATGCTGAAGGTGGAATAGCAGAACTTAAGTCAAAAGTTGATACTCTTATAACAATACCAAATGATAGACTTTTACAGATAGTACAAAAAAATACTTCAATGCTAGATGCTTTTGCAGTTGCAGATGATGTATTAAAACAAGGTATACAATCAATTTCTGACCTTATAGCAGTTGAAGGTTTAATAAACTTAGACTTCGCAGACGTTACTACTATAATGAAAGATAAAGGTCTTGCTCATATGGGTATAGGTAGTGCTAGTGGTGAGACTAGAGCAATAGATGCTGCTAGACAAGCTATTCAATCTCCACTTCTAGAAACATCAATACAAGGAGCTAAGGGAGTTCTTCTTAATGTTACTGGTGGACCTAACTTAGGATTATTTGAAGTTAATGAAGCATCTACTTTAGTTATGGAATCCTGTGACCCAGAGGCGAATGTTATATTTGGTGCTTCTATAAAAGAAGATTTAGGTGATGAAATAATGATTACAGTAATCGCAACAGGATTTGAAGGATTACAAAGTGGTGTATTAGACTTAGATACTAAACCTAAGTCAAGCATACGTTCTTCATTGAACACAACAGTAAAACAAGCTGTAAAAGAAATTGAAGAAGAAGTAATTGTTGAAGAAAAAATAGAATCTCCTAAAAAAGCAAGTATAATTGAAGAAGACGATGATGAGAGCATGGAAATACCTACATTCCTAAGAAGAAGAAGATAATATGGAAATTTATAAAGAAGTCAGTAGACTTCTTTTTATTTTGCCTAATTTAATCTCCTAAAGCATAAAAATACATTTCAATATTTTGAAATGTAAAAGAAGTTTTTTAATAAATGAATAAAAACAACACATATAGAAAAAAATGATAGTTGTAAGAGTTAGTATAGTTTTTTATGATTAGACAAGGGTAGTCTTATTTGTTAATATTAAATCTGAATTAAATTGTAAATATTTGAGGGAAAAGAAAAATTAAAGTCTGAAAGGGGATTAAGCATGATTAAGCTAAAAAAAATTCTTTCTTTAGTGATGGTAAGTGTTCTATCAGTATCAATTCTTGCTGGGTGTTCAAAAAAAGAAGATTCTAAGGGTAAAGATGGTAAAGAAAAATTAGTTGTGTGGTCTGCACCATTGACAGACCATGATGCAGATGCATGGAAACCAATATTAGAGAAATTTGAAAAGGAAAATAATTGTGAAATTGAATTCCAAATAGTTCCATGGGATAACTATGCAGAAAAATATGCAACTGCAATAAGTGCAGGTGAAGGACCAGACATAGGATACATGTATGCAGAGATGTTTCCTCAATTTATAGAAATGGGTGCAGTTGAAGATTTGACACCTTATCTAGAAAAATCAGGAACTTCAGATAATTACCTATACTTGGATAATGCAAAAATGATGGGTGGTATTTATGGATTACCTATAGAAGCTGCTAATCCAGGAGTACTATACTATAATAAAGATATACTAGAAAAATTAGGAGAGAAACCTCCAAAAACATGGGAAGATTTTAAAAGAATATGTGAAAAAGCAACAAAAGATACTGATGGAGATGGAAAAATCGACCAGTGGGGTCTTGCACAAGGTTGGGGTTCTAAAGTATTTGGAAGCTTAAACTGGAACTGGTATCCTTATTTATGGCAAGCTGGTGGAGATATATATAATGATGATTTAAAATCAGTTAAATTTAATAATGCAGAAGGTTTAAAAGCTGCAAACTTTATAAATGATATGAAAAAATATATACCAGACAATGCTTTATCAAAAGATAGTAATGAAATGGTTGAAAGTGTATTTGGACCAGGAAAAGCTGCATTTACTATAATGTTATCTTCTGCTGCTACAAGTACTTTTGATAAATCGTTTCCAGATTTAAACTGGGGATATGTAACTTCATTAGAAGACAAGACAGTTGGTAGTTTTGCTTCAGTGGATGATTTAACATTAATGTCAGCATGTAAAAATAAAGAACTTGGATTTAAACTTCTTGAGTATATGTTAAGCAAAGAATCAATGGAAGCATTCCATAAAGAAATACCAAGAGCTCCAGTTGCAAAAGGTGAAAAATATCAAGGAGACCCAAGATTTGAAGAAATGGTAACAAAAGATAAAGATATGTATAGACCATTGACTGTTGGGCCTCATGGAGTAGAGATATATGAATACTTATGGAAACAACTTCAAATGATGATAGCTGGAGATATAACTCCAGAACAAGCACTAGATGATTCTGCAAAATATGCAAACGGATTATTAGCACAATAATATAAATTTGAATTTATAGACTATGTAATTTGATTTTATACAAGTAAAAAATTTACTTGATATATTATTAAATTACATAGTCTTTTTTTATAAAAATATACCCCAAAAAGAACTAATAACTTCTACCTAGATATATTAGATTCTACAAAAAAGCTTATTTGTTTGATACTAAAAAAATATCTTTTGGCGACATAAAGTATAAGACATATATCATTGTTACTTTTAAATAGAATTTGTTTTGGATTCGACCATCAAAAGTGACATAAAATTTTGTACATACTATCTTATAATATGTTTAAAGGTTTTAAGGGGGGATACATGGTGTATATTGAGTACTATGTTATAGAAAACCTAGTAATAAATTATATTATTATAAGTTGTACTTCTATTCTCACTAAAAAATACAATCCTAAAAAAAATAAGTTATTGGGGGCTAGTTTAGGAGGTGCCTATTCTGTTGCTTATTTGTATCCATCAATGAACATATTATTCACAGTACCATTCAAAATAATAATTATGAGTATAATAACTTTAATTTCATTTAGAAGTAAGAGTAAAAAAGATTATATTCATGTAGCATTAGTTTTTTATCTAGTAAACATTTTTATTTCTGGAAGCACTTATTTTATAATTTATTTTACAGGAATAAGTCATTTAAAAATATCTTTCTTAATTGCATGTACTTATGTAAGTTGTGAACTATTAAAGTATATTTATAAAGACTTGAAAATGCTTAAATACATCAAGGAACTTACAAAGACTATAAATATAAACTTGTTAGAAAAAAATTTTTGTTGTAAAGCCTTAGTGGATAGTGGGAATTTATTAAAAGACCCAATAAGTCAAAGTGATGTAATAATAGTTAAGTCAAGTGTGTTAGAAGGGTTTATTCCAGAAAATCTATTAAATATTGACTATGAAGATATAGATATGAAGAAAGCACAAGAGATTATAGGGAGTCTAGATGATAAAACTTCAGGCAGGGTTAGGATAATACCTTATAAACATGCTGGAAGTAATAAGACAAGCATCATAATAGGTTTAAAAGCTGATTATGTAGAAGTAGATGAGCAGAAGATAGGAAATATAATACTTGGTATCTCAAATTTTAATGATAGAGAATATGGAGCAATAATGAATCCAAATATATTGCCTGGATTTTAGGTAAAAATTTAAGGGGGACAAGGAATGTTACGATTGAAAGAAAGAATTATAAGCTTTATTACTATGTTAGGTATTAAATTAAAAATAATAAAGCCAAAAGGAATATATTATATGGGAGGAGCGAATATACTTCCTCCTCCATTAAAACCAGAAGAAGAAATGGAAGTTTTACAAAAACTAGAAACAGATGAAAGTGTAAAATCAATTTTAATAGAAAGAAATCTAAGATTAGTGGTCTACATATCGAGAAAATTTGAAAATACAGGTATAGATGTGGAAGACTTGATTTCTATAGG
Source organism: Clostridioides sp. GD02377 (assembly GCF_045899875.1). Taxonomy (NCBI): domain Bacteria; kingdom Bacillati; phylum Bacillota; class Clostridia; order Peptostreptococcales; family Peptostreptococcaceae; genus Clostridioides; species Clostridioides sp. GD02377. The sequence goes on along the minus strand of NZ_JBJODA010000012.1, from coordinate 41,161 downwards.
AACTATAGGTTTGATAAAAGCAGTGAATACTTTTAAACTAAACAAAAATATAAAATTGGCAACTTATGCTTCAAGATGTATAGAAAATGAAATATTAATGTACTTAAGAAAAAATAATAAAAAGAAAACAGAGGTATCATTTGACGAACCTTTAAATATAGATTTGGATGGAAATGAACTCTTGTTATCTGATGTTTTGGGTACAGAAAATGATGAAATATACAAAATAATCGAAGAAGAAATAGATAGAGATTTATTAGTTATGGCACTTGACAGATTAAGTGACAGAGAAAAGCAAATTATGGAATTAAGATTTGGTCTTATAGATAAAGGTATCGAAAAAACACAAAAAGAAGTTGCTGGAATGCTTGGAATATCTCAGTCTTACATATCTAGACTTGAAAAGAAAATAATTTCAAGGTTACAGAAAGAAATGAAAAAATTTGTATAATGCTAAATTAATTCTTCTTAAAAAGTATAAAAAAATTGGAAATGTAAATAATTTCAATAGATGAATACTTTTGAGAGAGGACTGAAAATGTATGCAAATTAATAAGGTTGAAATATGTGGTGTTAATACATCGGAACTTCCAGTTCTTAAAAATAAGCAAATGAAGGAACTTTTATTAAAAATAAAAAGTGGCGACGAAGAAGCTAGACAACAATTTGTAAGAGGGAATTTAAGATTAGTCTTGAGTGTAATAAAAAAGTTTAACAACAGAGGAGAAAACATAGACGATTTATTTCAAATAGGTTGTATCGGTCTTATAAAAGCTATAGATAACTTTGATTTAAGTCAAAATGTAAGGTTTTCAACTTATGCTGTTCCTATGATTATAGGAGAAATTAGAAGATATCTAAGAGACAATAACCCAATTAGAGTGAGTAGGTCATTAAAAGATATAGCATATAAGGCACTACAAGTTAGAGAAAGATTAATTAGAACAAATTCTAAAGAACCTACAGTATCAGAAATAGCAAAAGAATTAGAATTAGAAGTTGAGTCAGTTGTAATGGCACTAGATGCCATACAAGACCCTATATCTTTATTTGACCCAGTATATCAAGATAATGGAGATGCAATATTTGTTATGGACCAAGTTCAAGACAAAAAAGATACTGATGAAAATTGGTTGCAAGAAATATCACTTAAAGAAGCTATTAAAAAATTAAATAGTAGAGAGAAGTTGGTATTAGATTTAAGGTTTTATAAAGGAAGAACACAGATAGAAGTTGCTGATGAAATCGGTATATCTCAAGCACAAGTATCAAGAATTGAAAAAAATGCTTTAAAAAATATGAGAAAGTATGTATAAGTAATCCCTGGACTGTAAACATTATTTTAAATTTAAATGACCTATATAGGTCATTTTTTTTTACTCCAATACATATTTATTTTTAAAGAAAGGGTGAGTATAATATGATTAGAGTTTCTGATATAATGGAAAAAGAAATTATAAATGTAAAAAATGGAAAAAGGATGGGATTTATAATAGACATAGATATGGATATTCATGAGGGAAAGGTAGTCTCATTTACCATCTTTGGAGATGGAAGTAGAAATTTTTTTTCAAGAGGAGGGGATGAAGAAGTTATATTTTGGAATGATATACTTAAAATAGGTTGTGATACAATAATAGTAAATATAGGTTCAGAGTTAAGCTTAGATGAATTTGAGATATAGTAGTTAAAACAAAGGAGGAATATATATGCAATGTCCTTATTGTAATTATAAAGAATCAAAGGTAATAGATTCTAGACATACAGATTTAAAATCTATCAGAAGAAGACGTGAATGTGAATCGTGTAAAAAGAGATTCACTACTTATGAGAAAATAGAAACAACTCCTTTAATGGTTATTAAAAAGGATAATAGTAGAGAGTATTTTGATAGAGAAAAGATAAAGTACGGGTTATTAAAAGCATGTGAAAAAAGACCTGTATCGATAGAAGATATTGAGAGTGTAGTTGTACATATTGAAAATGAAATAAATAAATGTTTTATAGAAGAAATTGAAACCAAAAGAATTGGTGAGATGGTAATGGACAAATTGAAAGACTTAGATGAAGTAGCTTATGTAAGATTTGCTTCTGTTTATAGACAATTTAAAGATATAAATACTTTTGTAAATGAGCTTAAAAGTATACTAATAGAAAAAGGAGACAAATGATGAAAGATTATATAAATATAAAAAATGTACAAGATATTAAAGAGTATGTTGATTTAAATGGTAACTGTAAAGAACTTGACGAAAAGTTAAATTCTATAAATCTAGTTATAACATGTAAGAATATAGATGCAAAAAGTAAAGAAGATATGTTAAAAGTATGTAAAGAATGTGATTTAAAATTTGAAAACCTAACTAGTAATTCTCAAATACATTCAGATATAGTTAACATAGTAAATAAAGATACTATAGGAAAGAGAATAGATGGAGATGCACTTATAACAAACTTAGAGAGAGTACCTCTTTTATTATTTACAGCAGATTGTGTACCTATATCAATCATAGATGCTAAAAATAAAGCCATAGGGCTGGCTCATGCAGGTTGGAGAGGTACTTTTAGTAATATAGGTCATAAAACAATTAAATTAATGTCTGAATGTTATAAAACCGTTCCTGAAGATTTAGTTTGTATAATTGGTCCATCAATTGGACCTTGTTGTTATGAAGTATCTGAGGATTTGGTAGAAAAATTTAACACAATTCTTACAAATAATGATGAAAAGTTCTATATAATAAAAGAAGGAAGTTACTATTTAGATTTATGGAAAATTAATGAATATATGCTGAGATGTAGTGGAGTGAAAAAGGAGAATATAATAAATTTAAATTTATGCACTAGTTGTAGAGCAGATGAATTCCACTCTTATAGAAAACATAATAAGGCATCAGAACGAATAGGAACGGTACTACAGATAAAATAGAGAGGAGCTTTTTAATGAATACTAAAGTGCTTGTTATAGACGATGAAATGCATATAGTTGAGCTATTAAAATTCAATTTGGAGGTGTCAAATTACGAAGTTAGTTATTCATATGATGGGTTTGATGGATTTATAAAAGCTAAGGAAATTAAACCAGATTTAATACTTTTAGATTGGATGTTACCAAATATAAGTGGAATAGAAGTTTTGAGAAAAATAAGAAGTGATAAAGATTTAAAAAATATTCCTGTTATAATGCTTACTGCTAAAAATATGGAAAATGACAAGGTCGAAGGACTTGAAATAGGTGCTGATGACTATATAACTAAGCCATTTAGTATAAAGGAGTTGTTAGCTAGAATTAGTTCTGTGTTAAGAAGGTATAACTTGACTAGCTTAGGTGAAGAAAATAATATACTTACTACAGGTAATTTAAAATTAGATTTATCAAAGCATGAGGTCACTAAAGGTTCTGAAAAGATAGAGTTAACACTTAAAGAATTTGAATTGTTAAAATTATTAATTCAAAATAAAGGTAAAGTACTTTCAAGAAATTATCTTTTAGATAAAATATGGGGGTATGAATACTATGGAGAAACTAGAACAGTAGATGTCCATATAAGATATTTAAGAAAAAAAATAGAAGATGAAGATAAGTCAGAAAAGTATATAGAGACTATAAGAGGTGTTGGATATAAAATAGATTAAAAAGGTTATATTTTAGGAGTGTTATCTTGTGGAAGAATTAAATAGCATATATTTTTTTATTGTTATGTTATCAATAGCTATTGTGATATTATCTGTAAGATATACAATAACATTAAGAAAATATTTAAAAGAATTTATATATGTCTCAAAAAAAGTAAGTAATAATGAATACCATGCTAGACTTAACATATCAGCTAAAGGAGAGCTTGGAGAATTAGCTAGAAATTTTAATCATATGATAAAAAATATGGATAAAACATTAGAAGAAGTACAGTATAAACATCTACAGTTAAGGTCTATATTAAAGAGTATATCGCATGGAATTTTAGCTATAGATGTAAATGGAAATATACTTCTTATAAATGATGAAGCAAAAGAAATGATAAAAAGTGAACCAAATCAATTGGTAGAAGGACACAATATTAATGTTGTAATAAAAGAAGAAGAAATATTAAAGCAAATACTTAGATTTATTGGTTCTAAAGATAATGAAACTGCAAATATTACGACTAAAGACGATATAGTATATAAAATAAAAGTAGACCCAGTGTATCTTCAAAACACCAATAATGTAATAATAGGTTCTATAGTAAACATAGAAGATATTACTAAAAAAGTTAAGCTTGAAAATATGAGAAGTGATTTTGTCGCAAATGTAAGTCATGAACTTAAAACACCTCTAACATCTATAAGTGGATTTGTTGAAACACTAAAGTCAAATGAAAACATAGATGTAAATACTAGAAATAGATTCTTGGAAATAATAGAAAGTGAATCAGATAGATTAAAGAGATTGATTGATGATATATTATTATTATCATTCGTAGAAAATAAAGATACCCTTCTTATGGAAAATGTTGTGGTATATGATGTGTTTAAAGAAGTATATGAAATAACACAACATTCAGCTAGAGAAAAAAATATAGAAGTCCTATATAAATGTGATGACAAATCAATAAGCATATTATCTAATAGAGATTATATAAAACAAGTATTTTTAAACTTAGTTGATAATGCTATAAAATACACTCAGGATAATGGGATTGTACAAGTTGTAGTTTTAAAAGATGAAGAAAAAATAGTAATTAAGGTTATAGATAATGGTGTAGGTATACCAAAAGAAGATGTAGAACGTATCTTTGAGCGATTCTATAGAGTAGATAAAGCAAGAAGTAGGGACGTAGGAGGAACGGGTTTAGGATTGGCTATAACTAAGCATATAGTTAAATCGCTAAATGGATGTATAAAAGTAAAAAGTGAGCTTGGTATTGGTAGTGAATTTATTGTTACAATACTACAAAAAAATTTCCTTAAATAGAAGGAAATTTTTTTTGTTTTTTGCACAAACTATATAAGAGAAGGAGCTGAGAAAATGGAAGAAAGTTTATTGAATGCAAATTTATTTAGACACTCTTTTATAGTTGCATTAGTTGTAGGAGTATTATGTAGAGGATTAGTTTTAAGAGTTACAGACAAACAGTACCCATCAAGACCACAAGATTATTTAGAACAGATAATAATATCAGGGCTTTCAGCTTCATTAGGTGCGATAGCATTGCCTGCACTTATAGATAAAGAGTTTTCAGCATTGACTTTTTTTGCAGTAGCAATACAACAATTTCAAGGACTTGCAGAACAAGAAAGAATAACATTAAAGAATATTGATAATGAAGAATTAGTTCCAAAAGGAGATGCTTATGTTGAAGAAATAGCCTCTACCTATGAATCTAGAAGTTATATAAGTCTCTTTTCTGCATTAGTATCTTCTATAGTTTATATTGTTTTTGCAAGAAAGTATGACCTTAGCTTTTTTTATTGTACAGTATTAGCTATTGTATCAGGAGCTCTTGTTGGTTTAATTTTTAGAAGGTTTTTAAGAAGAAATAGCATAGCAGACATAGCAGATATAGTTCCTGCAAAAATAAGCTTTGAAGGGCCTATTTTAACAGTAAATGGAGTAATAATAACTAATATAGGTTTAGAAAGTACAAGAGAAAAATATAAAAATGAATGCCTAGCTATAGAGGTTATACCAAGAGACTTAGGTGCATTTGGAATAGTAAATGATGTAGGGCAAAGACAAGCTATAATACATAATCTATTTATTCATATGGGTATAGATAAAGATGTAGATGAGGTTGATATTGTGGCTATATCTAAGACTAATCTAGAAAAAAGTACTGTGGTTATACCATATATGCCAATACTCAAAGATATAGATGTCATGATAGATGTAGTAAAGAGTACACCTATTATAGAAACATCAAAAGGGAAACAGAGTGATTTTTCTAGGAAGACTTTGTAGATTTACATGTAAAATTTTAGAATAAATATTTTAGGAGTGATTTAATGGATAGAGTATTTTTTGTTGCTGTTATTATTGGTATGACATCCAGAATTATAATGTTAAATTTAGACCAAAAACAGTACCCAACACAACCAAACGTTTTGCTATCTCAGCTTATATTAGCATTTGTCGCTTCTTCATTAGGAGCGTTATTAGTTCCAGCTCTTATAAATCGTTCTTATACATCTATAACATTTTTATCTCTAGCAGCAGAACAATTTAGACAAGTAAGAGCTAATAGAAGGAATACATTACAAAACTTAGAGGAAGTTCAACTTGTAAAGAGAGGCGCTGCATTTATAGAAGAGATAGCTAGAACTTATGAAGTAAGAAATTATATGTGTATAGTTACATCCTTTTTAACAATAGGATTGTATTATGTAATACTTGCAGAAACAAAGATAAGTGAAGGCGTAAGTTTGATAATAAGTTCGGTTTGTGGATTAGTATTAGCCTTTATACTAAAAAAACTCCTTACTAGAAAAAGTATTGGAGATATAGCTGATGTAATGCCTGCTGAGATTAGTTTTGTGAATGAGTCGATATTGAAGGTAGGAGATTTAAAAGGGATAACAAATATAGGTCTAAAAAGTGATAGAGAAGTATATATTAATAGAGGTGTAGGAATACAAATAATTCCTAAAAATAAAGATTATGCTAATGCTGGAATATTATTTGATTCAGGTCAAAGACAAGCAATAGTATACAATATATATTCAAGGTTAGGTTTATATGGAGATTATGGAGAACCTTCATTTGTACCATTACCTAGAAGAAATAAGGATGATGAAAGTATAATGATTGCTTATTTACCAATAGATAAGAATGTAGAAAAAGTAATGGAAGCTGTAAAGTCATGTCCAATACTTTCAAGTTCTAAAGGTAAAAACTTATCCCTAAAAAATTATAAAATAGGAAAGAAAGGAAGTGCATAAGATGGGAATGGATATAGGTTTAAACGAATATACCCTAGCTATAGTTACTTTAGATAAGAATATGAAAAATGGTGGAGGTTGCCCAATATTTTATGCAAACGATGAGAAAGACTTACAAAATAAGGCAATGTTGATGTCTAAGTGTGTAGGTGGAATGGTTCATGATATGACAAATGGAACGTTAATCATAGTAAAACATTAAGGTTATAAAATATTTCTAACAACAAATAGTATTCAAATTTTTAAAATACTTAAATTTGAATATTATTTGTTTTAATCTTTTTTATAGCTAGTTACTTATATTGACTATTAGAATTAAAATGTGTTATTATGACATGAAATGCTTAAAAATGCTATTATAAAATATAATAAACTTACAAACCGTATATGAAAATATATTATAATAAGCTTTGATGAATACAAAAGAGTGGTGAAAAAATTGGAAGTAAATGTAAAAAAAATAAATAACATTATAAGTAAGGTTTACAAAGATAGTATTGCAGAAGAAATGGGTATAGAAATAGGAGATTTACTTATATCTGTGAATGAACAGCCAATACATGATATAATAGAGTATAGATTCTTACTAAGTGATGAATATCTAGAAGTAGAAATACAAAAAAAAGATGGCGAAGTCTACATATACGAGATAGAAAAAGACTATGACGAAGATTTGGGTGTTGAATTTACAAATCCAATAATTGACCAAGCTAAAAGTTGTAGAAATAAATGTATGTTTTGTTTTATAGACCAGTTGCCAGAAGGAATGAGAGAAACTCTTTATTTTAAAGATGATGATTCGAGACTATCTTTTTTGCAAGGGAATTTTGTTACACTTACAAATATGAGTGAAGAAGATATAAATAATATCATTAAATATAGAATAAGTCCTATAAATATATCTGTGCATACGACTAACCCAGAATTAAGACAAAAAATGATAAGTAATAAATTTGCAGGAAAATTATATGGTATAATGAAGAGATTGGCAGATGCTCATATAGAAATGAACTGTCAAATTGTTTTATGTCCAGGTATAAATGATGGAAAAGAATTAGAGAGAACAATAAGAGAATTAGCTCAACTTTATCCATATGTAAATAGTGTTGCTATAGTACCAGTTGGAATTACAAAACACAGAGAAAATTTAGCAAACCTAGACATATTTGATAGTGAAGGTGCAAGTAGAACGATAGAACAGATACACAATATGCAAAAAAAATATCTTAATGAAATAGGGACTCGATTTGCCTTTTTATCAGATGAATTTTATATATTATCTAATAGAGAGTTACCTACATATGAAGAATATGAAGGTTTTTTACAGTTTGAAGATGGTGTAGGAATGATACGTAAGTTAAAATCAGAAATCGAAGAATATTTAAATACATTACCAGAAAAAATTCTTAAAAAAGAGAAAAGAGTTTCAATAGCTACTGGTCATTCTGCATATGAATTCATACAGAGTATGGCAAATGCTATGATGGACAAGTTTAAAAATCTTCAGGTAGATGTGTATGAGATAAAAAATAAATTTTTTGGAGAGACAATAACTGTATCAGGTCTTTTAACAGCTAAAGATTTAAGAGAGCAACTTGAAAATAAAGAATTAGGAGAAGCTCTTTATATAACAAGAAGCATGCTAAAAGCAGATGAAGAAATTTTCTTAGATAATATTGAATTAAATCAATTAGAAGAACTTATGAAAATAAAAATTATCCCATGTTTGAATGAAGGAAAAGACTTTGTGGATAAAATTTTAAAATAGAAAACAAAAGATGGAAGGAGAAACAACATGAGTATAAGTAGGCCAGTTGTAGCTGTAGTTGGGAGACCAAACGTTGGTAAGTCTACAATATTTAATAAATTTGCAGGAAAAAGGATATCGATAGTTGAAAATACACCTGGAGTTACAAGGGATAGAATATTTGCTGAAGTAGAGTGGTTAGATAAGTATTTTACATTAGTAGATACAGGAGGAATTGAACCTGATAGCGAAGACATAATATTATCTCAAATGAGAAGTCAAGCTATGCTTGCAATGGACATGTCACATGTAATACTTTTTATAGTTGATGGGAAGGCTGGAATAACAGCAGCTGATAAGGAAATTGCACAGTTACTTAGAAAGACAAAAAAACCAGTAATATTAGTAGTTAATAAGATTGATAGTCAGAGTCAATTTGACAATATATACGATTTTTATGAATTAGGATTTGGAACTCCTTTTGCAGTTTCAGGAGCTAATAGTATGGGATTTGGAGATTTATTAGATGAGATAGTTGAAAATTTTCCAGCAGGATTAGATACAGAGTATGAAGAAGATATAATAAGAGTAGCTATAACAGGTAAACCAAATGCAGGTAAAAGTTCTATACTTAACAAAATACTTGGAGAAGAAAGAGTGATTGTAAGTCCGATTGCAGGTACTACTAGAGATGCAATTGATACTTATTTTGAAAAGAATGGACAGAAATTCCTTTTGATAGATACAGCAGGGCTTAGAAGAAAAAGTAAAATATATGAGACAATAGAAAAATACAGTGTAATAAGAGCCATGAGTGCTGTAGATAGAGCAGATGTAGTATTAATTGTAATAGATGCCTTAGAAGGTGTAACAGAACAAGATACAAAAGTTGCTGGTATAGCACATGATGAAGGTAAAGGATGTATATTTGTAATCAATAAATGGGATTTAATAGAGAAAGATAATAAGACTATGAGTAATTACACAAAAGATATAAAAGAAAAATTCCCATTTATGATGTATGCTCCAATTGTGTTTGTTTCTGCAAAGACTAATCAGAGAATGAATAAGATATTGGATACAGTTGAGTATGTATCAAATGAACATTCTAAGCGAATATCGACTTCAGCATTAAATGAGGTAATTGGAGAAGCAGTAATGTTAAATCAACCACCATCTGATAAAGGTAGAAGGTTAAAAATTTACTATGGAACTCAAACAGACATTAGACCTCCTAAGATTACATTGTTTATAAATGATAAGGACTTAACTCATTTTTCATATCAAAGGTATCTTGAAAATAAGATAAGAGAAAACTTTGGATTTGAAGGAACTTCCATAAAATTTGAGTATAGACAAAAAAATAAGAAATAAATATTTAAAATATAACTAAAAGGGGGAATTTCAGTGGAGATATTTAGTTATATAATTATCGCTGTTGTTGCATATCTTTTAGGCAATATATCGACTTCATACATAGTTGCAAAGCGAATTGCTGGAGTTGATATAAGGACTCAAGGTTCAGGTAATGCAGGTTCAACAAATGTACTTAGAACACTTGGAAAAAGAGCAGGAGCAATGACATTTTTAGGAGATGTTCTTAAAGGTGTAATGGCTGTGTTAATATCAGAGCTTGCAGCAAGATTAGTTGGTATAGATACTCTTTTAGCTGGATATCTGGCAGTTATATGTGTTGTAGCAGGTCATAATTGGCCAGCAGTTTTAGGGTTTAGAGGAGGTAAAGGTGTTGCAACTTCGTTAGGGGCAATGCTTGCTGTAAATCCAGTAATAACACTAATGTGTCTAGCAGTATTTATATTGGTGGTAGTTATAACAAAGTATGTTTCATTAGGTTCTGTCGTAGGAATCGGATGTTCACCAATATTTATGATTATAGTAAAAAATAAAGCTGGTTTAATAGTAGCTTTGTTTTTAACTGCATCAGTAATATATAATCATAGAGCAAATATAAAGCGATTATTAAATGGGACAGAGAGAAAAATTGGTCAAAAGAAAGAATAGTAAATATATTATACTCAGGTGGTGTTAAACATGGAGAAAGTATGTGTATTAGGTACTGGAAGTTGGGGAAGTGCATTAGCTTTAGGTCTTGCAAAAAAAGGCAACGATGTGAGTATGTGGACTCGAAAAGAGGAACAAGCTAAAAAAATAAATAGGACTAAAGAAAATACAGACTATTTACCAGGAGTATTATTTCCAAATAATATAACTATAAGTACTGACATAGACAAAACTATAAAAGATTGTAAAGTGATAATTTTAGCAGTTCCATCACAGGCTGTAAGGAGTACTTGCCAAAAAATAAAACCATTTATAAAAGAGGGACAAGTTATTGTTAATGTGGCAAAAGGTCTTGAAAAAGGTACTGGGCTTAGATTATCTCAAGTCTGTGAAGAAGAATTACCACAAAATCCATACGTAATACTATCTGGGCCATCTCATGCTGAAGAAGTAGCAAGAGAAATCCCTACTACAGTAGTAGTAGCTTCTGAAGATTTAAAAATAGCACAGATGATACAAGACTTATTTATGAGCCCTAAGCTTAGAGTTTATACGAATCCAGATATAGTTGGAGTAGAACTTGGAGGAGCATTAAAAAATATTATAGCCTTTGGAGCCGGAATATGTGATGGATTAGGATATGGTGATAATGCAAAAGCTGCTCTTATGACAAGAGGTATTAGTGAAATGAGTAGACTTGGAATTGCTATGGGAGCTAATGTGTCTACATTTGCAGGTCTTTCAGGTATAGGAGATTTAATTGTTACTTGTACAAGTATGCATAGTAGAAATAGAAGAGCTGGTATACTTATAGGTCAAGGTATGAGCCTAGAAAATACTTTAAAAGAAGTAAAGATGGTTGTAGAAGGTATAACTGCTACTGAAGTAGCACACGATGTAGCTGAAAAATTGAATATAGACATGCCAATAACTAATGCTATATATTCTGTAATAAACAAAGGTTCAGATCCTAAGGAAGTTGGAATAGAACTAATGATGAGAAGTAAAAAGCATGAAATGGAAGAAGTCGTTTTAGGTGATGAGATATAAGTCATTGTAATACAAAATAAAAAAATAATAAATTTGTTTTAGCCCTCTTTAATATAAAGAGGGCTATTTTAATTTTATATAGCATAGTCTATGTATATACAGTATAATAAATTATTTTATATGCAATTTATAGTTATCATGATTGTCATTATATCTTTTTAATATAATGGATTTTAATAAATTTAATCCACCTTAAAGTTTACCAGTTTCTGTATGTAGGGGAAATTAATATTGCTAGTCTTTATTTTTCTATTTTAAGAATATTAACCCCTAACTCTAAATATAATTTAATAAGATTAGATGTATAGGAGGAATAATATGAATAATAACATATACGAAGATATATCCAAAAGGACTCAGGGGGATATATATATTGGAGTAGTGGGTCCTGTAAGAACAGGAAAATCAACTTTTATAAGAAAATTTATGGAAAAGTTGGTTATACCAAACATAGACAATGAGTTTAAGAAGGATAGAACAAGAGATGAGATACCTCAAAGTGGCTCAGGTAAAACTATAATGACAGTAGAACCAAAATTTGTACCAGCAGATGGCGTAGAAATTAAAATAAAAGACACAGTATCTCTGAAAGTAAGAATGGTAGATTGTGTTGGATACATAGTTGAAGGAGCTTTAGGGCATGAGGAAGGTGGAAAACAAAGATTGGTATCAACTCCTTGGTCACAAGAAGCTATGACATTTGAAAAAGCAGCAGAAATAGGAACTAAAAAAGTTATAAAAGACCATTCTACAATAGGGGTAGTTGTGTTGACAGATGGTTCAGTTACTGGTATTGACAGAAAAAGTTATGTAGAGCCAGAAGAAAGAGTTATACAAGAATTAAAAAGTCTTAAAAAACCATTTGCTGTTGTTTTAAATACACTAAGTCCAAAAAGTGAGGAAACAAGTATGCTTAGAAATGAATTGGAAGAAAAGTATGAAGTTCCAGTTCTTCCAATGAATGTAGTTGAAATGGAAGAAGATGATATAGAGGAAGTTATGGAAGCTGTATTGTATGATTTCCCACTTACAGAAATAAGAATTAATTTACCTAAATGGGTTGAAGGTCTAGAAAGAAATCACTGGATAAAAAGTAGCATAATAACAACATTAAAACAAAGTATCATAGATATAGGAAAAATAAGAGATATAGAAGGAATTATGCAAGGATTTTCTGAGTTAGAGTTTTTGGAGGATACAGGTGTTGATAATGTAGAGTTAGGAGAAGGCGTTATAAATATTGATTTACAGACAAAGCAAGATTTATTCTATAATGTCCTTGAAGAAAAGAGTGGATTTAAAATTGAGGGAGATTATCAATTGCTTAGTCTAATAACTAGATTATCTAAGGTTAAGAATGAGTATGATAAAATAGAAAGTGCTTTAGTAGATGCTAAGATAAAAGGATATGGAGTAGTAGCTCCTTCTCTAGAAGAACTTAGTTTAGAGGAACCAGAAATAATGAAACAAGGAAAACAATATGGTATCAAGCTAAGAGCTAATGCACCATCACTTCATATTATAAAGGCAGATATATCTACAGAAGTTTCTCCAATAGTTGGTAATCAGAATCAAGGTGAAGAGATGATAAAATATCTTATGGAGGTGTTTGAAGAGCAACCAGCAGATTTATGGGAATCAAATATGTTTGGTAAGTCACTTCATGATTTAGTGAAAGAACAATTACAGAGTAAATTGTATACTATGCCAGAAGAGATAAGAGTTAAGATGCAAAAGACTCTACAAAAAATTGTAAATGAAGGAAGCTCTAATATTATAACTATTTTATTATAAGAATATAAGCTACTTATTAAAGTTAAACGATTGTTTACTTTATTAAGTAGCTTTTTATTTATAAAAATTGACAACAAGTGCTAATTATGGAAAAATTATATATATAAGATACATTTTTCAACATTATTATATTAAAATATTAGGAGTAAAAGATGAAGAAGTCTGAAATATTTATTTTTGTAAGCATAATAATACTCTGTTTTGTAATTTCTCCAAACAAGGTATTTGGACAAGAGGATAATTGTTTTGAAGATTTTGAAAGGTGGGTTCAAGAAAATAAAAATAACAAAGAAGAAATAGTTTATACTCTTCCTTGTGATATGGTAATAGATGAAGAGTTTAGATTTTATATTCCTTATGACAGTAATTTTACAATAGATACCAACAAATATAAAATACTGATAAAAAATCATGGAAGATTTATTATTGATGATAATGAACTAAATATAATAGGTGAAGGAGGAAAAGAAGGAGTAATACATGTAGAAACTGGTGGAAGTATAAGTATCGGTATAAATAACATAATTGCTACTGATGGGACAGCCTTATACGTTGAAGAAGGAGGAGACTTATATATTAAATCATCCTATGAATCTGTTGAAAAAATAAAGGCAAATGGAAAAGATGCAATAGGAATTTATACTGAAAATGATATTAGAATATTAAATAAGGATATTGAAGTGAATGGAGAGAGTGCTATAGGTGTTTATTCTAAAGGTGATGTTGAGATAGAAGAATCTTCAATAAAAGCTTATAGTAGTAGCAAAGAAAATGGATTATTAAGAGCTAATAATAAGGCTGTACAATCAATTGTATCAGAAAGCAAGAAAGTTTATATAATTGATAACTCTAATGAGCTTATGCCAGCTATATCTGAAGATTCTGGCTATAATATTATAACATGTTGCCATAGGGGAATTGATGTATTTAGTGAAGAAATAAAAGTAAGTAAAGATGATAAAATAGAAGATATAAAATTTCCGAAAGATATGGTATTAGAAACATCTAGTGGTAATCAACTTGATATAGATGTAGAATGGGATTTTACTGGTTATTATGAAAAGTTAAAAAAAGAAGAAACTTTTAGTGTAACAGGAAAGTTTAAAATAGAAACATTAAATAGAGAAAAAATTGTAATAAATGATGATGTTGTTCCTATTTTGGACATATCTGTTGCAGAGAAAAAACCAATAGATAATTTGGAATTAGATTATCAAAACACAAGAGATGGATATGTAGCTGTTTTGTATTTTGATATGCCATACAATGCAAATAAAGTTTTTGTTGAATATTCAGCAGATGGAATCAATTGGACATCTGAGGAACAGGAAGATATTAGAGACCAAGCTATACTTTTTTTTGAAGATTTTAAGCTACGTTGTTTTAGAGTAAGAGTGGAAGGCGGATTAAAAGAAGGTTATTCAAATATGGTTTTTAAACCAGGATTTATAATGGGTGGTGGTGACAATCAAGAGACACCAGATGATGAAAAGGGAAATGATGATATTGATGGTGACCGTGGCGGTGGTGGTAGAGATGACCCAGATAGAGAAAATGATGAATTTGATTTAGATGATAATAAGAAAAATGATAATTCCACTGAAGAAATACCTGAAGATTCTAACAATATAACAAATTTCAATAATGAAGAAAAAGATAATATTCACCAAGAAGATGAAAAAAATGATAAGTCTAATGAAGATATTATAGAGAAAGATAAAGAAACTAATAAGACTAATATCAATAACAGAGATAATGATATTAAGAATGATGAATTAACTATTATAGACAAGTATGAGAATAGTTTAATTCAAATATTAAAAAGAGATTATGAAGAAAATCAGGAAAGTAAAAACACAACTGATAGTAAAAAAATATCAAATGAAAAAGAGACTTTTAAATTAGATAAATTTAATAATAGCTCAAACTCTACTTCTAATTCACATAGTAAAACTCAGAATTTTCAAGGTAGGAGTGTTATTTGGGGTGGAATTATAGTATCAGTTATGTCATTTTCAATAGTAGTAGTAAATCCTGGTATCATAAAATATGTAGATAAATTTATAAAACATAAAAAATAGACAGAATCGTTTAAAGCATTTTAAGCTTATTAAAAAATTAATAGGAGAACAATATGAATAAAATAAATAAAATTTTTCTTCTTATAAATTTATTAACTATAATTTTTATAATTTTACCAAGTAAGAGTTTCTCACAAGAAAATGATTGTTTAGAAGATTTTAAAAATTGGGTTGTAAAAAATGAAGATAATAAGAAAGAAATAGTTTATACTCTTCCTTGCGATATGATAGTAGATAATTATTTTGAATTTAGTATTCCATATGGAACTAATATTAAAATAGATACAAATAAATATAAGATACTTATAAAAGATAAAGGACATTTTAATATTAATGGAAACAAGCTAAATATAATTGGAGAGGGTGGAAGTGAAGGAGTAATACATGTAGAAAAGGGAGGAAAATTAAATATAGGAATAGATAATATAGTTGCATTAAATGGAACTGCGTTATATGTTGAAAAAGATGCAAATTTGAGTATAGATAAATATTATGAGGAGATTGGAAATATAAAAGCAAATGGAGAAAATGCAATAGGAATTTATTCGGAAAATGATATTAGAGTAGATTCTAAAACAATTGAAGCTGATGGAGAAAATGCAATAGGAATTTATTGTAAAGGAGAAGTCGAAATAGAAGATACCTCAATAATTATACATAGTGGTAATAAGAAGCAAAATGTATTATTGGAAAATAAAAAAGTTAAGTCGATTGTATCAGAAGCAAATAAGATTTATATTATTGGAGAACAAAATACAATTACTCCAGATATACCTCAGAATAAGAATTACGAGATAGTAAATTGTAACTATAGAGGGATTAGAGCTTTTGAAAAAGAAATGAACATATCAAAAGAGGATAAAGTAGAAGATATAATATTACCAGATAAAGTACGTTTAAGAACTTCTAGTATGAACTCTATAGATTTAGATGTTGAGTGGGATTTATCAAACTATTATAATGATTTAAATAATAATACAGAGTTTATTATAATAGGTAAATTTAAAGAAGAAGATTTAAATGAGAAGAACATAATTGTAAACAATGATGTTATTCCTGTTTTACATGTCTATATTGTTAATAAAGAACCTATAGATGATTTAGAAGTATCTTTCTTAAATTTTAAAAATGGTTATCTAGCTATATTAGATTATAGTATGCCATATAGTGCTAAAAAAGTATTTGTGGAATATTCAGAGGATGGTGTAAATTGGGTAAGTGAAGAATTAGAGAATATTAGTAATCAGGTTATGCTTGATTTTGAAGATTTCAAGTTACGATGTTTTAGGATAAAGGTAGAAGGTGGATTGAAAGAAGGTTATTCAAATGTGTTTTTAAAGCCTGGATTTGTAATGGGAGGAGGAGGTAATCAAATTACACCAGATGATGAACAAGAAGTCGATGATGATAGTGGAGACCGTGGAGGTGGAGGTAGAGATGACCCAGATAGAGAAGACAATAAGGTTAATTCAGGTGTAGATAATAAAAATAACAATAATACTGATGAGCAAAGACCATTAGATTCAAGTAAGGTTATAGAAGATAATGGAGAAGAAAAAAATAACAATCGACAAGATGAAGAAAATAATAAGTCACATGAAAAACATACTGAAATAGATAAAGAAGTACACAAAGAAAAGAGTGAAGAGAATATCAATAATAAAGTTAAAAATAATAACTTGATTGAAAAAAATAAAATTGAAAATAATTTAGAACAAGACCTAAAAGAAGGTTATAAGGAAAATAATGAACCTTCTAAAAATACATATAAAGATAAAGTGATTTTAAGTAAGACAGATGGTATTGAAGTAAATAATTCTAATGATAAACTAAAATCTATTTCAAAGCAATATGATAAGACTCAGAGTTCTAAAAGTGAGCTTATAATTGGAGTTGAAATCATAGTTTTAACCATGTTATTTTCAGTAGTAGTAATAAATAGGGATATTATAAAATATATAGATAAAATTATAAGATTAAGAATTAATAAATAAAATACATTAAAGAGACATAATTTTACTTGATAGAATAATCAAATAGGAGAAAAAAATGAATAAAAAAAATAAGATATTTCTTCTTATAACTTTATTAGTAAGTATTTTTATAATTTTACCAAAGAAGAGCTTTTCGCAAGAAGACAATTGTTTGGATGATTTTAAAAATTGGATTGTAAAAAATGAAGATAATGAGGGAGACATAGTTTATTCTCTTACATGTGATATGGTAATAGATAATTATTTTGGATTTAGTATTCCCTATGGGACTAATATCACAATAGATACAAACCAATATAAAATACTTATAAAAGATAAAGGTAATTTTAATATTAGTGGTAATAAGTTAAATATAATTGGAGAAGGAGGGAATGAAGGTGTAATACACGTAGAACGGGGAGGCAAATTAAATATAGGAATAGATAATATAGTTGCACTGAATGGAACTGCTTTATATGTAGAGAAAGAAGCTAAATTAGTTCTAGCTACATATTATGGAAAAACTGGTAATATACGTGCAAGTGGAGATAACGCAATAGGAATTTATTCAGAAAATGATATTAAGGTAGAATCTAGAATAATTGAGGTTAATGGAAAAGATGCTGTAGGTATTTACTGTAATGGAGAAGTGGAAATAGAGAGTACATCAGTAATTGTTAATAAGAATAACCAACAAAACACAATCGCAAATAATACAAAAGGCGAATCAATTATATCAAAAACTAAGATTGTTTATATCATCGGTGATGGGAATGTAATAATGCCAGACATACCACAAGATGAAGATTATAATATTATAAGATGTAATCTTAGAGGCATTAGTGTATTTGAAGAGGAATTGATATTAACAAAAGATGATAAAATTGAGGATGTAGAGCTCCCAAAAGAAGTAAGTCTAAAAACTTCAAGTGGAAAAATTGCAAATATAAATGTAGAGTGGGATTTATCAAATTACTATACTGATTTAAATAAAAATCTAGAGTTTATTATAAGAGGTAAATTTGATGAAAATATTCTAAATGAAAAAAATATAGTATTAAATCAAGATGTTTTTCCAGTTATAAATATCTCTATTAGAAATAAGGAGCCTATAAATAATTTAGTTGTGTATTTTAGAAACCGAGAATATGGTTATACAGCTGTCTTAGATTATGACATGCCATATAATGCAAAAAAGG
This sequence comes from Clostridioides sp. GD02377, assembly GCF_045899875.1. Classification (NCBI taxonomy): domain Bacteria; kingdom Bacillati; phylum Bacillota; class Clostridia; order Peptostreptococcales; family Peptostreptococcaceae; genus Clostridioides; species Clostridioides sp. GD02377. Next base: position 22,377 of record NZ_JBJODA010000012.1, on the reverse strand, counting down.
TATTTGTGGAATATTCTGATGATGGTATAAGTTGGATAAGCAGTGAACTAGAGTATATTACAAATCAAGTCACAATTGATTTTAAAGATTTTAAGTTGAGATGTTTTAGAGTAAAAGTAGAAGGTGGATTAAGAGATGGGTATTCAAATATATTTTTAAAACCTGGATTTGTATTAGGAGGGGGGAATAATCAGATTACACCAGATGATGAACAAGAAAATGAAGATGCTGGTGGTGACCGTGGAGGAGGAGGAAGAGATGACCCAGATAGAGAAGAAGATAATAATGGTAATCTAAATAATGACAATAAAGATAATAATAGTAGTAATGATGAAAAAACTCCTAATACTCCAAATGACAACAATATAGAATCTGATTCTAGCAGTACTACAAGTAAGAATCCTCCAAAAGATAACGATGATAATAATATAACTAATGATAAAGAAAAAGATGAGATTTTAAAAAATGAGGATAAATCTAATAAAAGTTTTATCTTAGAAAATGATAATAAAGGCCTAAAACAAAAAACTGTATTTAGCACTAATAATCAATCATATTTTTATAATGAAGATTTTTATAATGACAATTTAGATATGAATAATAATCAATCAAAAATAAATAATCAAGTAAATCACAATAATGAAAATAAAGATGAAACTAATACTAAATTATCACCTAAAAAATATAGCATTGGGAAAGAGAGTTTCATTTTAATTGGAGTGTTAAGTTTAACTATGTTTTGCTCTATATTGATTGTAAATCCTGGCACAAGAAAAAATATAATTAGATTCATAAAAATAAAAAAATAATTTTTAGAAAGGTATTGCTTATCAAATTATGAGTTTGTTAAGTGATACCTTTCATTATTATGAAAACTATATATTGTTATCAATAAAATGTACAATACATATAATTTGACTAAATAGTATAAAAATAATAGAATATTGAAAAAAAATTGACAAATGAAGGTATAGGTATTAAAATATATTAAATATATACATAAAAAGTGATTTACTAACAAATAAATGAAATATATGCTAATAAAAAGTTCAATTTGTAAAAATGTAAGATTTATAAAAAAATAAGGGAGGATATTATCATGAGAGCAATTTTAACAGTAATTGGAAAGGACAAACCAGGTATAGTAGCAGGAATCAGTGATGAGTTATTCAAGCAAAATATTAATATAGTAGATATTTCACAAAAGATATTACAAGAGTATTTTACAATGATTATGATAGTTGATTTAGAGAAAGCATTAAATTCTTTTGAGCAAACGGTTGAAGACTTAATAAAAAGAGGAAAAGAATTATCAGTAGATGTAAAAATTCAAAGAGAAGAAATATTTAACTCAATGCATAATCTGTAAAAAACAGTAATAGGGAGGTGATAATAGTGAATGTAGGAAATATACTTGAGACAATCAAAATGATAGATGAAGAACAATTAGATATAAGAACTATAACTATGGGGATTTCTTTATTAGATTGTATAGACCCTGATGGAGATAAGGCTAGAGAGAAAATATATAACAAGATTATGAATTCTGCTAAAGACTTAGTAAAAGTTGGAAAAGAAATAGAGCGTGAATATGGTATTCCAATTGTAAATAAGAGAGTATCAGTAACTCCAATATCTATTATTGCAGGTGCAACAGATGAAAGTGACTATGTAAAGTTTGCACAGACATTAGATAAAGCTGCAGAGGATTTAGGTATAGATTTTATAGGTGGATTCTCAGCATTGGTTCAAAAAGGGTATACAAAGGGTGATAAGATATTAATTAAATCAATTCCAAAAGCCTTGGCAAGTACAAATAAGGTATGTGCTTCAGTAAATGTAGGTTCTACAAGATGTGGTATAAATATGGATGCAGTAAAAGAAATGGGAGAAATTATAAAAGAAACTGCAGAATTAACGAAAGATGCAAAGGGATTTGGTTGTGCAAAACTAGTAGTATTCTGTAACGCAGTTGAAGATAATCCATTTATGGCAGGAGCTTTCCATGGTGTTGGTGAAGCTGATAGGATAATAAATGTCGGTGTAAGTGGTCCTGGGGTTGTTAAAAGAGCCTTAGAAAAGGTAAAAGGAGAGCCATTTGATGTTGTAGCAGAGACAGTTAAGAAGACTGCCTTTAAAATTACAAGAGTTGGACAATTGGTAGCAAAAGAAGCTTCTAGTAGACTGGATGTACCATTTGGAATAATAGACCTATCATTAGCACCTACACCAGCTATTGGAGACTCAGTGGCAAATATATTAGAAGAAATGGGTCTTGAAGTTGTTGGTACTCATGGTACTACAGCAGCGTTGGCTCTTTTAAATGATGCTGTTAAAAAAGGTGGAGTCATGGCTTGCTCACATGTTGGAGGTCTAAGTGGTGCATTTATACCAGTATCAGAAGATGCGGGTATGATTGATGCTGTTATCAAAGGTGCTTTGAGTATAGATAAGCTTGAAGCAATGACTGCTATTTGTTCTGTAGGTCTTGATATGATAGCTGTTCCAGGAAGTACTACAGCAGGTACACTGGGAGCTATGATAGCTGATGAGGCAGCAATAGGTATGATTAATAATAAAACTACAGCAGTTAGAATTATACCAGCTCCAGGATGTGACGTAGGTGATATGGTGGAATTTGGAGGTCTTTTAGGGCGAGCACCAGTAATGCCTATAAATACAAATTCGTCTGAGTTATTTACTCAAAGAGGAGGAAGAATTCCAGCTCCTATACATTCATTTAAAAACTAAGTATGTTTACATATAGTAATATTTATAAAACTGAATTAAAGATATTCATATATTAAAAAATTATAATTAAAACAATAATTCTAAAAATTATTTATTAAAATTATGATAATAAAGCGATATATAACCTAGTAAAATGGTCATATATCGCTTTATTTTAATACTATCTAATTAATATAAAATTTTTTATGTATTTTAAAAGTTATGCTATCTAATAGTAATTATACTAATTTTTGATGTTTGGTATATCAACTAAATAAAAAACTAAATTAAAAAATAAAAAAGTTAAAAAATAAAAATTTATCTAAATATTCAACACACATAATAATTATAAATATAAATAAAAAATAAAACGCTTGCAATAAATAAAATTGCTACAATATAAAACTCTACTATTTAAAATATTGACTTAAAATATAAATTTATAAATCTTATAAATTTAAGCAATTTCTTCTTCTACATCAGTACCACGTATTTTGTCAGCAGTAAGAACTTTAAAGGTACTGAATATTTTTGAGCCTACAAATCCTGCAATTACATTAAATAAAGCACATAGCCCAGCTGTTATAAGAACCTGATTAACTGGATTATAGGCAAACATTATAGCAAATCCAGCCACAGGTGTAGCTGTACCTGGTGTCATGTTTACAAGACCCATCAAAGCTACAATGATACCAGAAAAAGCTCCTCCAAAGAAATTAGTAGAATATATTGGTATTGGATTAGCTGAAATTATGTCTGATTGAGTCAGGGGTTCAATAGCAACAGATATAATATCTTTTTTAGAACCTAACTTTAATCTTGCGAATAGTGTTGAGTTCATAAAAGCTGAACCAAAAGCTCCTAATGCTCCTATTGCCATAGGAAGACCAGTAAGACCGATTATAGATGTAAGAGCCATTGAACTAAGTGGGGATGTTCCAACCACTGTTATCAGACCTCCTAATATAATTCCCATTATTATAGGGCTAATATTAGTAGCCTCTATTAGAACTTGTCCAATTTGTAATAGTGTACTATTAACTAATGGGTCTACATTTGATGCTATAAAACGAGATAGTGGAGCACATAAAAGTATTACAACTACTAAATCTACTCCAGGTGGTACTTTTTTCTCTATAAACTTAATTAAGAAAGAAACAAAGTATCCAGCAACGAATCCAGATAATATAGAGAAATCTAAACATGATAGTCCTATTAAAACTGCATAAACTGGGGATACTCCTAAAGCTAAAGGTACAAGTATAGCAGCAGCAACTCCACCAAGGCTACCATTAGCAGCACCAACACTTCTAAAAAATTCCATACCTAGAACATCACCAAGTAAAGAAAGGTTGAATGCCTCTACTAAAAAAGTAGCGCATGCAGCATTTGCTAAGGCTCCCATAGCTTTCATACCATATGGAGCTTTGTAACTAAAAATTGTGAAACAACATAGAACCAATAAAAGTAAACCTGTTCCTAATAAAATTTCTGACATAAGAAAATCCTCCTTGTATTTTTTTTAGGACATAAACCTTTGTTGTGATAACGTTATCCTAATGCATGAATGCCTAAATAAATTAATATCAACAAAACAAAAGTCATTTTAAATTTTAATTGGTTTTATATTGCATCTAAAAATAAAAATAACTATAAAAGAATATAAAGTAAGTTTGAGATGTAAAATGTAAATTAAACTTATACTTTATAATATAATTATATATAAATAATACAGTCTTGTATAGGAAGATTGATAAAAAATAAATTTAATATGAAAAAAACAATTATTAATACATAAAATATTAGCCTATAAAAAAGGAATAAACATTTTTTAGAAGAAGTACTTATAATGATAGAAATTTTATAGGGGGAGAGTTTTTGAAAAAGATTAAATATACCAGATTGATGATACTTGGTATTCTTATATATTTAGTATTTAATGTTTTAGTAATGATTATTAGCAAAAATGTAGATACATTGGTATTAAAAGTAGAAAAATTTGATGCAAAGATTCATGTGGAAGGAAATATAGAAAAAGATGCTAATGACCAAAGTAATTATCTATCAGCATACATAAGTAAAGAAGATTCTAAGAACTTTGAAAAAAATCAAAATGTAGCAATTGAATATCGTAAGAAAAAAATAGATGCAAAAGTTTACAAAATATATAAAAATAATAATAAAATAATGCTAAAATTAAAAATAAGTAACCAAATTGTTTCAAATCAGGATACAAGTGTCGAAGAATTTGATATAATATATAATCAGATGGAGTGTTTAAAAATACCTAAAACTTCTATAAAAACAAAAGACAATAGACGTGGTGTATATGTAATTGATGAACAATCACAAAGTGTAAAATTTGTCATATTAGAAGGAATAACTTATGAAAATGAATCTTCTGTATTTGTGGATTATTATAAAAATGACATAAATGGGGTGACAAGTGTTAATCTATATGACAAAATAATTTTAAGACCTAATTGTATAAACACAAATATAAGGATAAAGTAGGTGATAGTAATGGGTTCTATTAAAGATAATTTATCTGAGATAAGAAGTAAAATTGAAAAGGCTGCAAAAAAGGTAAATCGAGATAGCGAAGAAATAACCCTTTTAGCAGTCACAAAAACTGTGGATGTGGATTTAGTTAATGAGGCAATGAATGAAGGAATTACTTCTGTTGGTGAAAATAAACCTCAAGAATTGGCTAGAAAGTATGATATTATAGGTGACAAATTAAACTGGCACTTGATAGGAACTTTGCAAACGAATAAAGTTAAGTACATAATAGATAAAGTTTGTATGATACATTCTTTAGATAGAATTGCATTATGTGAAGAGATTCAGAAACGTGCAGAGCAAATAAATAGAGAGATAGATTGCTTAATACAAGTGAATATATCTAAAGAAGAATCTAAGCATGGACTTGATAAAGATGAAGTTATAGATTTTGTCAAAGAAGTGTCAGAAAAATATAAAAATATAAAGATAAAAGGTCTAATGACAATGGCACCTTTTATAGAAGATGAAAATGAAATAAGAGGTGTATTCAAAGGTCTTAAAGATTTATCAACACAAATAAAAGAGCTAAATATACCTAATGTAGAAATGGATGCTTTGTCAATGGGAATGAGTCATGATTATGAGATTGCTATAGAGGAAGGGGCTACCATTGTTAGGGTTGGAACATCAATCTTTGGAGAAAGAAACTACAATAAAAAATAATTACTCAAATCTGAATAAATTCTAAGGAGGAAGTTAATAATGTCAAATGGAATAATATCTAAATTTAAGAACTGGATAGTTGATGAAGAAGAAGATTACATTGAAGAAGAATATGAAGGTGGTATGGACGATATAGTTCAAGAAGAAGAAATAAATAGTGGATTTAGTACTGCAAAAGCAAATAAAATTGTAAATTTACATACAACAAGTCAAATGAAAGTTGTAATAGTTGAACCTAAAGTTTATGATGAAGCTGCAACTATAGCAGACCATCTAAAACAAAGAAGGGCAGTTATAGTGAATTTGGAAGGGTTGACTAATTCTGAAGTTCGTAAATCTATATTTAACTTTATGAATGGAGCAGTTTATGTTTTAGATGGAAGTATACAAAAGGTTTCTAAATCAATATTTATACTAGCTCCTAATAATGTGGATATAGATGCAAATATGAAAAAAGAATTAGAAAGTAAAGCATTCTTCCCTTGGCAAAATAAATAGTAAAAAGGCGGTTAATATATGGGAACAATAAGAATTGCACTTTATTATCTTTTGGATATAATAGCATGGATGATAGTTATAAAAAGCTTGATGACTTGGTTTCCAAATGGAAGACAAAGCAAAATTTTCGAGATTTTAGAAAATCTTACAGAGCCAATAGAAGGATCAATAAGGTCAATAATGTACAGATACACAAACGGACCTATAGATTTTTCTCCTTTAATTGCAATAGTATTATTGATGTTCCTAAGACAATTAGTATTGGTTATATTCTAAGGTGATAGAATGGATAAATTAAAATTAACAAATCACATAAAGGATATAGACTTGAAAAATAAAATGTTTAAAGTAATAGACAAGGCTAATAGTTGTATAAAAAACTATGATGTTAAGTTTACTGAGTTTCTTAATCCATATGAAGTGAAAAATGCTGTAGCGATATTAAATTCTACAAATGAAATAAAATACAGTGTGGATGGAGGTTATGAACAAGCTGAAAGAAGCACTGTATTTATTTATCCATTTTACATGGAATATGAGGATATAGAAGATACTCTTAGATTTTTACAGATAGAAGGGAATTTCAAATTTAAGAATATATCTCATAAAGATTATTTAGGTGCAATTATGAGTCTAGGTATAAAAAGAGAAAAAATTGGAGATATAATTATACATGATAGCTTTTGTCAAGTAATTGTAAGTAGTGATATTTGCGATTTTATAATCGTGAATTTGGAGAAAGTTTCGAGAAATAATGTAATTGTAAAGGAAATTTCCAGAGAAAACATTGTTAATAGTTCTTCAAAATATAAGGAAGTATCATTTACAGTATCTTCAGATAGGTTAGATTGTGTCATAAGTGGTCTTTACAATATATCTAGACAAGATAGTGCAAAATACATAAATGGAGAAAAAGTCCATGTCAATTATGAAAAGATAACTTCAACCTCTAAAATAGTTAAAAATGATGATTTGATTTCTGTTAGAGGCAAAGGAAGAGCTAATGTAACACAAATAGGAGATATTACTAAAAAAGGTAAAATAAAAGTTCAAGCAAGATTAATTGTATAAGGACTAATTTAAATTATAGCTGGGAGGAAATGTAATGCTAACTCCAATTGAGATAGAAAATAAAGAGTTTAAAAAAGGTTTAAGAGGGTATAGAGATGAAGAGGTTGATGAATTTTTAGACATCATTAAAGAAGATTATGAATCTCTATGTAGAGAAAATACAGCTCTTAAAGAAAAATTAGGATTATATCAAGACCAAGTAAACAAGTATGAAAATATTGAAGAGACATTAAAAGCTACTCTAATAACTGCTCAAAGTGCAGCAGAAGACACTTGTAGCGCGGCTAATAAAAAAGCTAAAATAATTGTTGAAGAGGCAGACTTAAAAGCTAGACAAATTATAGAACAAGCCAATAATCGTGTTATAGAGATAAGAAAAGAGTATGATGCTTTAGTTAAAGAATTTAAGATATTTAGAAATAAATTTAAATCACTATTAGAAGATGAGATAAGAAGTGTTGATGAAATTTTTTATGATGTAGATGAAAAATGTGTAAATGCATTTGAAGGAACAACAGTGTATAATTATAGTAATGATGAAGCTGCTACAACTCTAGAATAAAGCTATGATTTATTGGATTTTTAGGTGAAATTATTGTAGAAGTTTGAGAAATCTATAACAAAAATTTAAAATAGGATAAAAATGTAAGAAAAATAGAAATTATTATATTTTTCAAAAATATATTGACTATTCAAATTATTTGTTATAGAATTTCATATAAACACAGATAAATTTTTAAAAGCGTTGATAGAGACAATTATCTTTAGATAATTTTACAGAGAATTGGGTATGCTGAGAACCAATGAATTTATAAAGGTAAAAATCACTCTTGAGCTGCAGGCTGAACGATTAAATTCTATTAAGCTGTGCCGGTTAGTACCGTTATACTATTAGAGTGTTATATGTGGATAGAATTAAATTCACATATAGAATTAGGGTGGTAACGCGATTTATAACTCGTCCCTTTGTTTAAAGGGGGCGAGTTTTTTAGTATTTAAATTTATGTGAAAGAATAAAAAATTTTGGAATTATAATATTTATAGGAAAGGGTGATTTATATGGCGAAATTTAAGCCATTAGTAGACAGTTCAGTAAAACAAGCAGAAGCACAAGTTTTTGATTATTGGAAAGATATAAATATACTTGAAAAAACTTTAGAAAAAGGGGAAAATGACCCAAGTTTTGTATTCTATGAGGGGCCTCCTACAGCCAATGGAAATCCTGGAGTACACCATGTTTTATCTAGAACACTTAAAGATTCAGTTTGTAGATATAAAACAATGTCTGGTTATCAAGTAAAGAGAAAAGCTGGTTGGGATACACACGGATTACCAGTTGAAATACAAGTAGAGAAAGAATTAGGTCTTACTAGTAAGCAACAAATAGAAGAGTATGGAATAGCTGAGTTCAACCAAAAATGTAGAGAATCAGTTTTCTCATTTGAAAAACAATGGAGAATAATGACTGAGAGAATGGCTTATGAAGTTGATTTAGATAATCCATATATAACTTTAGACAATAACTATATAGAGTCTGTATGGTGGATACTTAATAAATTCAACAAAGAAGGATATATCTATGAAGGTCATAAAATACTTCCTTATTGCCCAAGATGTGGAACTGGTCTTGCTAGTCATGAGGTTGCACAAGGATATAAAGAAGTAAAAACTAATACAGTTATAGCTAAATTTAAGAAAAAAGATGCTGATGAATATTTCCTAGCATGGACAACAACTCCATGGACTTTACCATCAAATGTTTCATTAACAGTAAATGCTGATGTTGATTACTTAAAAGTTAAGAAAGGTGACGAGGTATATTATGTATCTAAACCTTTAGCTAATAAAGTACTAGGTGAAGATTATGAAGTTTTAGAAGAAATGAAGGGTAAAGACCTAGAAGGATTAGAATATGAACAATTAATGCCTTTTGTAGAAGTTGACAAAAAAGCATTTTTCATTACAGTAGGAGATTATGTAACTACTGAAGATGGTACTGGAATAGTTCATACAGCACCAGCATTTGGTGAAGATGACTATAATACAGGTAAAAGATATGATTTACCAGTTGTACAACCAGTAGATGAAACTGGTAAATTTACAGCTACTCCTTGGGAAGGTAAATTTGTAATGGAAGATGGGCTAGATGTTGAAATAATAAAATGGCTGGCTTCTGAAAATAAATTATATAGTAAAGAAAAAGTAGTTCATAACTATCCGCATTGTTGGAGATGTCAAACTCCACTAGTATACTATGCAAAACCAAGTTGGTATATAGAGATGACTAAACTTAAAGATAAATTAATAGAAAATAACAATGGTGTAAAATGGTTCCCAAGCTTTGTAGGTGAAAAGAGATTTGGAAACTGGTTAGAAAATCTAAATGACTGGGCAATATCAAGAACTAGATATTGGGGAACTCCGCTTCCTATATGGAGATGTGAATGTGGTCATACAGATTCAGTAGGTTCAAGAGCTGAATTAGCTGAAAAAGCTATAGAAGATGTAAATCCAGAGACAGTTGAACTTCATAGACCATATGTAGATGATATACATTTAAAATGTGAAAAATGTGGAAAACCAATGACAAGAGTAACAGAAGTTATAGACTGTTGGTTTGATAGTGGGGCTATGCCATTTGCTCAACACCACTATCCATTTGAAAATAAAGAGAACTTTGACCAATTATTCCCAGCTGATTATATATCAGAAGGTATAGACCAGACTAGAGGTTGGTTCTACTCATTACTTGCAGTATCAACATTTGTATTAGGTAAAGCACCATATAAGAGTGTGTTAGTTCCAGACCTTGTACTTGATAAAGAAGGAAAGAAAATGAGTAAATCAAGAGGAAATACAGTAAATCCAATGGAGTTATTTGACCAATATGGAGCAGATGCATTAAGATGGTATCTACTATATGTTTCTCCACCATGGACTCCAACTAAATTTGATATGGATGGATTAAAAGAAATACAAAGTAAATTTATAGGAACTATGAAGAATGTATATAACTTCTTCACTTTATATGCAAATACAGATGATATAAATCCAACTGAATTCTTTGTAGAATATAAAGATAGACCAGAACTTGATAGATGGATACTATCTAAGTTTAATAACTTAATGAAAGATGTAGAAGAAAATTTAGCTATATTTGAATTAAATAAGACTTTAAGAATGATACAAGATTTCATAAACGATGATTTATCTAACTGGTATATCAGACGTTCAAGAAGAAGATTCTGGGCAACTGAGTTAACAGAAGATAAAAAAGCAGTATATAATACAACTTATGAATTATTACATGGTCTTTGCAGAGCTATAGCTCCATTTGCACCATATATGTCAGAAGAAATGTACAGAAATCTAACAGGAGAAGTATCTGTTCACTTAGCTGAATATCCTAAGCCTAATGAAGAATTAATGGATGCTAAATTAGAAGAAAAAATGGATTTAGCTAAAAATCTAGTTACTTTAGGTAGAGCTTCAAGAGAGGTTGAAAGAATAAAAGTTCGTCAACCATTACAAAAAGTATTAGTAGATGGTAAGTTTGAAGATACAATAAGTGATGTAGTTGATTTAATAAAAGAAGAACTTAATGTTAAAGAGGTAGTATTTGCTAAGGACTTAGATGAGTACATGAACTTTAGTCTAAAACCAAACTTTAAGGCAGCAGGGCCATTACTAGGTGCTAAGATGAATTTATTTGTAGGAGCATTAAATAAATTAAATGCACATGAAGCTGTTAATAAACTTGAAAATGGTGAAAGTTTAACAGTTGATTTAGATGGTGAAGCTTTTGAGTTTAATAAGGATTTAGTGTTAATAGGTATAACTGCTAAAGAAGGATTTAATGTATCTGTTGAAAACAATCTTTTCGTTATACTAGATACTAAGTTAACTGAAGAATTGGTTGATGAAGGTTATGCTAGAGAATTTATATCTAAAGTACAGCAATTAAGAAAATCTAATAACTTTGAAGTATTAGATAATATAGTGATAGATTACTGTGGTGATGATGAAATTGCTAAGGCTGTTGACCATTTCGATGAATATATCAAGTCTGAGACTTTAGCTTTAGAAATAAACAGAGTGGATGATAAATCTTTAGAAGAACAAAACTTAAATGACCATATGACAGGTATAAAAGTTACAAAAAAATAAAAATAATAGTTAGTTAATTAAAATCCCTATAGAAATTAGTTTATAAATTTCTATAGGGATTTTTTAATACAGTATAATTATCTATTCGATAAAATGTTGAAATATTCCAAAATTTACAGTAAATAAATCTATATAAATCATATAAATTATTTATAGTATGTGATAGAATATTAGTGAATAAACGTTTAAGTGAGGATGAATAATATTTTAGAGTAAACTACTTCTGATAAATTTATTTATAAATTTATTGTGTATAATGCAGGGTGGTTTATTTATTATGCAAAGGGGTGCGTTTTGATGTATGGTGAAAGTAAAAAGCTAAGTATTGATAATAACATATTTTTACAATATGGTCTTATTATATTGGGTATGATTCTATCAACCATAGGAATAAATTTATATCTAGCACCAGCCAAGTTATTAAGTGGAGGAGTAGCTGGGATTTGTGTTATATTATATAAGTTATTTGGTATAAATCAAGGAATATCCAGTTTTTTGATGAATATACCAATATTTATTATAGCTAAAAAGTATTTTGACAATAAATTTTTGTTAATAAGCTTTGTTAATATGCTGTTATTTTCTGTTGCTCTTGGATTAACACAGGATATTGCTAAATATTTTCCAATAGATGACACTATGCTACAGTGTATTTATGGTGGCGCCTTAACTGGAATAGGTATGGGGTTGACTTTTAAAGCAAGAGCTACTGCTGGAGGTCTTGACATAATAGCAGCTATAATGAAAAGAAAGTACGATATACCTATGAAAAATACATTTTTATTTATAAATTTCTTTGTAGTATGTGCAGGTGCATTTTTATTTGGAGCTAAGTTGGTAATGTATACTTTAATTGCTATGTATATAATTTCTTTTACAATGGACATAGCAAAGGATTGTTTTGATAGAAAAAAATCTATACTTCTAATATCTAATAAATATGATGAAATATCCAAAGTAATAATGAATAAGATGGGAAGAGGAGTAACTTTTCTAGAGGCAGAAGGAGCATATACACAAAATAAGAAAAAAATGATTTATTGTATAATATCTGCAAATGAGATAGGTAAATTTAAAGATTTGATTTATGATATGGATAGTGAAGCCTTTATTTCTGTTAATAATGTGGAAGAAGTAAAAGGAGGAGGTTTTAAAGATAAGTTTCTTTAAAATGGCAATGTTAAAAAATACCATATGTATTGTGATTGCACCTAGTTAGATGTATACTATAATTAATGGGGTACATGAAGTACTCAATAATATACTAGGAGGTATAAGAATATGTTAAGAGAGAGATTTGTAGTAAGAAATCACCATAATCCACACACAAGTGGATGTTGTGGAACTGGGGGAGAAGGCTGTTGTGGAGGAGATAATCATGAGCATTCACATCAACATTCTCATAGTCATGGGCATGGACATGAACACGTAAATGGTGTAGGTCACGACCATAATCATGAGGATGGTTTCTCAGGGACTCATGAGCATAGTCATGAGCATGCACATACACATGGGCATGAACACTCAGATGGACATACGCATGAACATAAATAGAGATATTTAAAATTTATAAAAGATTTTTATTTTGTGATTCCATGAAGGTTTAAATAAAAATTAAATGTTTTAAATAAAATTATTAATAATAAATAAGAAAGTGAACTGTTAAATTCAAAGAATTTAATAGTTCACTTTTGTTACATATTAAGCATTAAATTTAAATCCAATGGTTAACTAAAAAAGAAGCTATATTTTCATAAGGTATTTTTTCTGTCCTTAATAAGCTTTGGACAACTAAACCATCTACTATAGACATAAGTAAGAAGGAAAATGATTCAGCATCTTGTTCATTTTCACTTCTACTGTATTTTTCTAAGGACTCAACAATTTCAGATTTAAGAGTAGTTCTCCATTCAATATATTTTAATCTCATTCTTTCTTTCAAATCATCATTTGAAGTAATTGCTTCACAAATAAGATACATATGTACTCTACCACGACTTTCTATAGTAGATATTTTCTCTAAGATTAAATTAACCATTTCTATTTGAGAATTTTTTGATTTGACGTTTTTTACACAGTTTAATATAGCACTGGTTATAACTTCTAAATGAGTGTCTGCAATATCATATATAATATCATTTTTAGATGCGTAGTGATAATACAAAGTACCTTTACTTATATTTACATCTTTTGCAATATCAGCAAGACTAGTATTTTGAACTCCATTTTTGGCTATTAAATTGGTTGCAGATGATAAAATAGCCTGTTTCATATTGTTTGTTTTCATAAAACCTACCTTTCTATGTATATTTATAACAAATTAATAACATTATAAGCTTATGGATATTTATTGTCAATAAAGCAAGAATCTATATCTATTGACTTTTTTTCATTCAAAATATAAAATAGTAATTAAATCGGTCGTACGACCGACTGAATAAATAAAAACAATATCTTATAGTGAGGTTAATATGGATAAAATAAAATTGATAGTGGATAGTGCATGTGACTTACCTAATGATATAATAGAAAAATACAACATTGAAGTTGTTGGTTTAAATGTATCTTTTGGAGAAGAAAGTTATATATCTGGAAAGGAAATAGATAATGAAACTTTCTATAGAAAAATGAGTGAAAGCAAAGTACTACCAAAAACATCATGTCCTTCACCTGATAAATTTTTAGAAGCATATCATTGTCAGGAAGAAAGTATATTGGTGATTAATATAAGTTCAAGACTATCTGGTACTTATAATAGTGCACTTTTGGCAAAAGATATGTTTGAAAAGGAAGGGAACAATAAAAAAATTGAGGTTATAGACTCACTTAGTGGGTCAATTGGAATAGGACAACTTGTGTTAAAAGCAGCAATATTAATCAAAGAAGGAAAAGAAATCGAAGAAGTTGTTTCAATAATAGATAAATACAAAGATAATCCACCATTTTTGGGGACTTTAGAGACATTAGAAAATGCTATCAAGGGTGGAAGAATAAACCCTATAGCAGGAAAAATTATAAATACATTGAATTTTAAGGCTATAATACAAGTTGCAGATGGTATTGTAACTCCAATAGATAAGGCAAGAGGTGAAGGGAATAGCTTGAAAAAGTTGATTAATTTAGTAGAATCCAAGATTAAAGATAGAGAAGAAAAGGTCTTATTTATAGGACATGCAAACTGTCCTGAGAAGGCTCAAAAAGTAAGGGAAGTTATGGAGAAAGATGTAAAATATAAAGATGTTGTAATCTGTGAAGTTGGCTCAGTTATGGGTACATATACTTCAAAAGGTGCAATTTTAATTACTGCTATATAAATCATGATGTGAAAAATTGAAGCCATATAAAAATGCTTAAAGCATTCTTATATGGCTTGTTTTAATTTTAGTAAGTTAATTTTATAATTAACCAACTACACATATTTCTTTATCATATTTATTTAATATCTCACAACCATCTTCAGTAACAAGTACTAAATCTTCTATTCTAACTCCGAATTCACCTGGTAAATATATACCTGGTTCTATAGAGAATATCATTCCTGGTTGTACAGTATCTGTATTTATAGAAGATACATCTCCCTTATCATGAACTTCAAGTCCGATAGAGTGACCTGTTCTATGAGTGAAGTATTGTCCATATCCTTTTTCAGTTATGTAATCACGAGCAGCAGCATCTATATCACAGAATCTAACTCCTGGTTTTACAATAGCTTCAGCTCTCTTATTAGCTTCAAGAACTATTTCAAATATCTCTCTACCTTTTTCAGGTATTTCTTTATAGAATACAGTTCTTGTCATATCAGCACAATAATTGTCTTTTATACAACCTATGTCTAATATTATTGCATCTCCTGGTTTTACAAGTGCGTTTCCAGGTTCACCATGTGGGTTAGCTCCGTTAGGTCCAAATCCTATAATAGGGTCAAATGAAAATCCATCAGCACCTAAATCTTCATATATTTTAGATAATTTACCAACAAGTTGTTTCTCTGTAAGTTCACCAGAAACAGTAGCTTTAAGTTGCTCCATACCCTTGTCATTTAATCTTGAAGCTATTCTCATTAATTCTTTTTCTTCTTCATCTTTACACATTCTTAAAGTATCTATTATATAAGATGAATTTACAAATTTGCTTCCTCCACCTAATTCCATTAAGCTTAATAAGAATCTAGCTGGCCAGTTTTTATCAACACCCATAGTAGCATTTTTGTCTATATGTTCAGTTATTATTTCTACTGGATTTTGAGTATCATTAAACCAAACCATTTCAACACCTAAATCTTCTGTAACAGGGAATAATTCATTTATAAATAATTTATTATTTCCATTTAAATTTAGGTATAATGCTAATAATCTTTCGCCTGGGTGGATTAGTGCTCCTGTTAGATAAAATATCGAAGTAGGGTCACTTACCAACATTTGAGAAATATCATCTTTTTTCATTTGTTCAAGTACAGCATTCAATCTTTGAGTCTTCATAATAATTTCCTCCTAATCAAAATTTAATACAAATCAATTTTAGCATTATTAAACAAAAAAGAGTATACTTTTCTTTTAGAAATATAAAAAATTTTTGTTATATATTTTTTATATTAAATTTAATCGTCACTTTTACATTAAATATAGAGGTAAATTATTTTTTATTGTGAAAAATTTATAAAAATAATAAATAAAAGATATAAATTTGTGATTTTAAGTTTTTTATATCATCATGAAAAATAACAAATAAAATTTTATATTAAAATAATATTGAAACAATTTTAAAAATTTAGTATGATTAGAATTAAAGTGGCAGAGCTTTTGAGATTTACCACTTTTAATAAAATTTGATTTCAAAGTATTTAGATTTTTTTAATAAAAGACCTTAATAATTTAAAAACTCTGAATGCTATTGATTTAATGACAGTGAATCTGTTTTATCAATTTTGAAATCAACTTTTAACTAATTAATAGAGAGGAGAATTTAAATTAGGATGGAAAAGAAAAAAATAGGCCTGTGGAGTTTGGTATTTATGAATGTATCAGCTTTATATGGTATCAGATGGATAGCTAAATCTACAGCATCAAGCTTTGGTTTAGGATTAGGTGCAATACCTATGTGGTTATTATTCTCATTTATATATTTTGTACCAGGAGCTTTAATTTGTGCTGAATTAGCTTCTACATATCAAAAAGGTGATGGAGGTTTATATGATTGGGTTAAGGAAGCCTTTGGAGAAAAATATGGATTTTTAGTTTCTTGGCTAAATTGGACAGCTAAAATATTTTGGTATTCTTCATTCTTAACTTTTTTAGCAGTAAATGTTTCTTATACAATAGGAAATCCAGCACTTGCAGATAATAAGATGTTTGTACTTATATTATCTTTAGTAATATTCTGGGCATTATCTCTTATAGCAACTAAAGGAATAAGTTTTACAAAGATATTTACTAATACAGGTGCATTAGGTTCAACAATACCAAGTGCTATACTTATAATATTTTCATTTGTAGCAGTATTTGTATTGAAAAAACATGATATAGCTTCAACATATACAATAGCTTCAATGACTCCAAAGCTTAACATGGATGCATTTGTCGCTATATCAGCTATAATGTTTGGTTTAGCAGGAGCAGAAACTGCAGCTAACTTTATAACAGAGATAGATAAGCCTGAAAAGAACTTCCCTAAAGCTATATTAATATCAGCTGGGATAGTAGCTTCATTATATGTATTAGGTTCAATTGCAATAACAATGATAATACCACCAGACCAAATTACTGCTTCTAAAGGTGTATTGGATGCACTTGCAGCTGTTTGTCAATCTTTAGGAATAGGCTCTTGGTTGGTTCAATTAATAGCTTTTGGTATAGCTTTCTCAATACTAGGAGCAATAGTTCTTTACATAGCATCACCAATAAAAATGTTATTTGGTAGTGTCAAAAAAGGAGTATTCCCAGATAGCTTAGTAGAAGTAAATGAACATAAAATACCTTCTAAAGCTGTTATACTTCAAGCAATAATAGTTACTATAATATTATTAGTGACTACATTAATGCCTTCTGTTGATGCTATATATAATGTTCTTGTAACTATGACAGCATTAACTGCTTTATTCCCATATGTGTTATTATATGCTTCTTATATTAAATTAAGAAAAGAGAGACCAGATGAAATTAGACCTTATACTATGGCAAAATCAACAAGTACTTGTATAGGTTTAGCGAAAATGGTTCTAGTAGTAACTGTAGTTGGTATACTATTATCTGCAGCACCAGTTATGCCTACATTTGCTGAAAATATCATATATGAGATAGAGATGATTGGTGGAGGTCTTCTAGTTATACTATCTGGTATATGGTTGTGGAATAGATATGAAAAGAAAATAGCTAAATAAAAATGTATTTTAGTAATTTCTTTTGGATATTATAATATATAGTTGACAATTTATAGTGTAAGGAATATTATAAAATAAAGAAATTAATAAATTTAATCCTGTGATAAGAAATAGTAAATAAATATACTTTTGTACAGAGAGTTAAGGGTGCTGAGAACTTAATAAAAAGTGTTTATTGAATGGGTCTTTAAGGAGTAAGGTGAAATGTAGTTTAAGGCTACAGAGTATCTGATATCGTGTGTGCACGTTACAGCATATATTGAGATATATATATTCAACTTTGAGTATATATAAATTTAGGTGGTACCACGGAAAATATATCCGTCCTATTGATTTAGGACGGATTTTTTAATATAGAAAATTTAGGAGGAAAAATGAACATAATAGGAATTATAGGTGCAATGGATGAAGAAGTAAGTATTTTAGTTAATCTAATGGATATTAAAGAAACTGTAAAAAAAGCTAGTTTAGAGTTTCATCAAGGAACATTAGAAGGAAAAAATGTAGTATTAGTAAAATGTGGTATAGGTAAAGTTAATTCTGCTCTTTGTGCACAGATACTAATAAGTGAATTTAAAGTTGATGCTATTGTTAATACAGGTGTAGCAGGTGCTTTGAACGAAAATCTTGATGTTAATGACATAGTGATATCGACTGATGCTATACAATATGATATAGATACTACAGCATTTGGAGACCCTAAGGGAGTTATACCAAGAATGAAGACTTCTGTATTTAAAGCAGATGAAAGACTTATAGATGCTGCTTACAAATCTTCTGTAGAGGAAGTAAAGACTCACAAAGTACTGAAAGGAAGAGTCGTTACAGGAGATAAATTTATAAATTCTAAAGAATTAAAAGATGAATTAGTAAATGATTTTGGTGGGTATTGTGGAGAAATGGAAGGTGGAGCTATAGCTCATGTATGTTATCTAAATAATACTCCATTCGTAATAATAAGAGCAATGTCTGATAAGGCAGATGGAAGTGCTGATGTTACGTATGATGTATTTGTACACGATGCTGCCAACAATTCTAAGGATATAGTTTTAAATATGTTAAAATCAATATAAATATAAGGAGGTACAAGTAAAATGAGTGAAAAAAAAGTTATATTTAGTGGTGCACAACCATCAGGGAAAATGACTTTAGGAAATTATATAGGAGCTATAAAAAACTGGACTGAACTTCAAGATAATTATGATTGCTATTATAGTATAGTTGATTTACATGCAATAACAGTACCTCAGGACCCTAAAGTTTTGAGAGCTAATGCTATAGAATTGCTTGCTCAATATATAGCTTGTGGATTAGACCCAGAAAAAAATACTATATTTATTCAATCTCATGTTAAAGAGCATGTTGAACTTATGTGGGTATTAAGTACAATGACTTATATGGGAGAATTAAGCAGAATGACTCAGTTTAAGGATAAATCACAAAAAAGTGAAGCAAATCTAAATGCAGGTTTGTTTACTTATCCAGTCCTTATGGCTGCTGACATATTATTATATCAAACTGATTTGGTTCCAGTTGGAGATGACCAAAAACAACATTTAGAGTTATCTCGTGATTTAGCAAATAGATTTAATAATAGATTCTCACCTACATTTGTGGTTCCAGAAGGATACTATCCAAAAGGCGGAGCAAGAGTAATGAGTTTACAAGAGCCAACTAAGAAAATGAGTAAATCTGATTCAAATGAAAATGCCTTTATATTATTAGCAGATGATTCAGATACTATAAAGAGAAAGATAAAGAGAAGTGTTACTGATTCTTTAGGTGTTGTAAAATATACTGATGAGCAACCTGGTATTAAAAATCTACTTGATATATACTCTAATTTAAGCAAAAAGAGTGTGGAAGAGATTGTAAACATGTATGAAGGTAAAGGTTATGGAGTATTTAAAGAAGATGTGGCTGAAGTAGTAGCAGAAAGTTTAAGACCTATAAGAGAAAGATATGCGGACCTTCTTAATAATAAAGATTATTTAGAAAAAATATATAGTATGGGAGCAGAAAAAGCTGAAAAACAAGCTAGAAAGACTCTTAGAAAAGTTTATAAAAAAGTTGGTTTTATAGAAAGAAGATATTAATGGTTAACTATAGATAAACATTTATCTTTTTAGTTAAATAAATTATAATAATAAATTAAAAATAATATTTATTTATGAAAAGGTTGTAAGTAGATTTGTATAAAAATACATTTACATACAACCTTTTCTTATCAAATAAGTTTAATAATTATTAGAAGATTTACTTAGATTCTTTTAATTTTCTCCATAAAGTACTTATGCATATCCCAAGCTTATCAGCCACTATTTGTTTATTCCATTTACATTCATTTAAATAAGATAAAATAATTTCTCTTTCCATTACTTCAAGGGTATCTCTGTGTATCTTAATAATCTCCTTACTTTCTTTTTTGTCTTCTATAACATTATTTTCCATAACATCAGTTGTATTTTCTAAACAATTATAAATCAAATTATTATTATTATTATTTTCTTTGCCATAAAGAAGTACAAATCTATGAATAGTATTCTCTAATTCTCTAACATTACCTGGCCAATTATAATTTGTTAATATATCCAATTCATGTTTTTCTAAATATGGAATGTTTACTTTGTATTTTTTTGAATAGTAATTTAAAAAATGAATAGATAAAATCTCAATATCTCCCTTTCTGTCAGAGAGAGTAGGTAAGTTCAAATTTAATAGATTTAAACGATAATACAAGTCAGTTCTGAATTTATTATTGCGAGTTAATTTATTCATATCTTGATTTGTAGCTGCTATTATTCTAACATCAACTGAAATTATAGAATCTGAACCTATTCCATTAAATTCTTTTTCTTATATTACCCTTAACAATTTACTCTGGAGAGAAATTGGTAGAGAATTAATTTCATCTAAAAAAATTGTTCCTGTATGAGCTAGTTCAAATAAGCCTTTTTTTCCATTTTTTTTTGCACCTGAGAATGCTCCTTCTTCATAACCAAAAAATTCACTTTCAAGAAGATTTTCAGGAATTGCTCCACAATTTATAGGTACAAAAGGTCCATTTTTTCTGTTACTTTCATTATGTATACTTTGTGCTAATAATTCTTTTCCAGTACCACTATTTCCAGATATTAGAATGCTTGCATCTGTTGAAGCATAGATGCGTGCAGAACTAATAACATTTTTAATAGCATTACTTTTTCCTATTATATCATCAAAATTATACTTTGCTACAAATCCTTTAGCATTCAATTTTGACCTAATTTTCTGTTCTTGCTCTTGAATTTTTTCAACGTTATGGAAACGTAATATCTTTTCTGCAAAACCACTTTCATTAAGATTGGATTTTTCTATCAGAAAATTTGACTTATCAATTTTGATTATTTCTTTGTCCTTACCTTCTTTATTTAAAAAATCAGCTATTGTGTTGTTTATGTCAACAATTTTTTTATTAAACACCAGAACATTTTTAATACCTAAGATATCTTCTAAGGTTGAGTTAATCAGTACCACTTTATCACCATTAATTGCCATGACACCTTCTGATATATAGTTTACAATTAATTTTAGACTTTCTAATTGTTTTCTTTCTTTTTTTCTTACTTCAATTACAGAAGTTTTACTTGATTTAACAAATACTACAGGCATTTTATTTGATGTACCACTTTCTAATGCAGCTATTCCTCCGCCCACCATTGCATCCATACCATCGAATTTTCCACAAATTACTTGGTTATGAATGTCATCTATAGTTTCAAAAGCATATATTTTAAGTTTATGTAGATTAAGGATATTTTTAATTATGTCAACTTTGTCTGTTATCAATTCTATTGTTTCTGAATGCATTATAATGCCTATATTATCACCATATATCTTTGCAGAATTAACCGCATTTATAATATCAAAGTAATCAGGCTCCATTCTAATTATAACTGTATTTTTAAATATTTTACTTATACAATTCGTTTTGATATTGATTAAAAAATAGCTACGCACACTTGTGACTTTAGTCGTGAGTTAGTAGCCAAAATAGTCAGCATATAGGGAAACTTATATGTAGAGATAGGATAGAACCTATCCAATACTACTTGAATTGCTGGAAACCCCTAAAGCTAACCAAACTAAAACATAAGGATGAAATAAACCTAAGTGTGAAAGTTACGAAAGTAGAAAAAATTGGTTAGATGGTATAAGGTTAAACCCTAAGTACTTTAAAATGGGCAATCAGCAGGTAAGCTCCTAATAGGAGAAACTTCAACGACTATTCCTCTTGAGGGAAGTACACTACAAGCTATTGGTAGTGG